>JAEEUX010000085.1 GCA_016290695.1 Oscillospiraceae bacterium | reverse complement strand
TGTCTTGCAATGCGCTCCATGAGTTACAAAAAGGGTGACGTCATTTTACAGAGCGGCCGCTTCGTATTGGAGCTTGGTATAATTCTTTCCGGAAAAGCGGAAATCCAAAGCATAGACGTATGGGGCAACAAGAGCGTGCTTTCCATCGTTGAACCCGGCGAGATATTCGCGGAAGCTTATGCCTGCCTGAGAGGACAGCCGCTGTTAGTGGACGTTATCGCAGATGATAATTGCGAGGTTCTTTTCGTTAATACAGAACGGCTGTTTAACCCCTGTGAAGCTCCATGCGGTAGTCACAAGCTGCTTATAAGTAATCTGCTAATAATATGCGCGGCAAAAAATATCGCTTTATCTAACAGAATGTTCGATATATCCCCAAAAACCATTCGCGGCAGGCTTGATTCATACTTTTCACGCCAGATATCCATGCAGGGCTCTAACGACATAACCATCCCCCTCGACAGGCAGCAGCTTGCCGATTACCTCGGCGTAGACAGAAGTGCGCTGTCAAAGGAGCTTGGAAAGATGAAAAGTGAGGGACTGCTTGATTATAAGAAAAATCATTTCATTATAATGGTAGATAACTAAAAAGCGGGCGTAAGACAAGGAATGATCCTGTTTTACGCCCGTTATCTACGCATATTAAAGCGCCGCAATCGCGTCCGCAATTATCTTTTCGGGATTGCTTCCGACTATGTCCAGCATTTCCGCTTTGATAAGCTCTGTAGTCCTAATGCCGAAATATTGCTCAGCCAGCGATTTCCAATAGCCGAAGCTGAAATCAGCGACATAAGGCCCCCCCGCTGTCGTTACATAATATAGCTTATCTGCTTGGCAAAGTCCCCTCGGCATACCGTCCGGCCCATATTCGGAAACGATGCCTGTAACGTATATGTTCTCTGCATAAAGCTTTAGTATCGCAGGAAAAGAGAGATCCCAAAAAGGCGCGGCAATAACGATAGTATCTGCTGAGGCAAACTGTTTAGCATATCTGAACATCGGGTCTGAATAATCGCCCTTACTTATAAGTACCGTTCGTTCATCGAGTCTTTCGCGGCTCAGAGGCAGCAGATTTTCCTTCGGCAGATATAGCTCTGTATACTCTCCGCCGAGTTTATTCAGCAATGCCCTTGCAAGCCTGTCTGTCCTCGAATTGTCTCTAACACACGCGTTAACGTATAATATCATATGCCCAGCCTCCGTCCTTGATTATTTCACGTTGAAATTAAGAGTCAGCTCGCTGATATCCGTATCAAGATGGCGGAATTTCACTCCGGCAGAATAAAGCATACGTTTGGAAGCCTTTGTCGCGTCCGTGTCAGCGTATTTATCGGATAGGTATATTACCTCCTTCACTCCGGACTGGATTATTGCCTTTGCGCATTCGTTGCACGGGAAAAGAGCGACGTAAATCTTTGAACCGATAAGACTCTTTCCGTTTGCGTTGAGAATGGCATTGAGTTCCGCATGTACGACATATGGATACTTCGTCTCGTCGCCTTCACGGTCCCACGGATACTCGTCATCCGAGCATCCGGCGGGAAAGCCGTTATATCCCGTGGATAGGATGATGTTATTTGCACTTACTATGCAGGCGCCCACTTGTGTGTTAGGATCCTTGCTGCGCTGGGCCGCAAGCAGCGCTACGCCCATGAAGTATTCATCCCAAGAAATATAGTTTTCCCTTTTCATTGCGCTCACTCCCACTCTGCCCATGTTTCGGGCTCATACCCGGCGGTGGCCTTTTTCCCGTTTCTCACCACCGGTGTTTTGATAAAACGCTGCTCTTCAAACAGCTTTTCTGCCTTATCCTCGTCATAGGCAAGATATTTGAATATCTCAGAATCCTTTGCCTTATCGTTTATTAGACCGTTTAAACCCACCGCTGAAAGGACATTTTGAAATTCGCCCCGGCTCATGCCGTATTTGTCTATGTCGATATACTGGTATTTAATCCGGCGTTCTTTAAAATAACGCTCGGCTTTTTTCGTGTCAAAGCATTTCGACTTACCGAAAATCTGGATGTTCACCTCGTTAAGCCTCCATGATTATCGGAAGAATCATCGGGCTGCGGCGCGTTGTCTTAAAGAGGTAGGACGAAAGCGCCGTCTTAATAGAAGCCTTCAGCGTCGCCCAGTCCGTAATGCCATTAGCGTCGCACGCGACGAGGGTATCTGATACGAGAGTCCTCATTTCTTCGATGAGGTCTGTCGCTTCCTTGACGTATACAAAGCCGCGTGTTATGATATCCGGTCCGGAAATGAGACTGCCGTCTTCGCTGCTGAGGCTCAGGACCACAACAAGCATGCCGTCCTGTGCGAGATGCTTTCTGTCGCGCATAACTACGTTGCCGACGTCGCCCATGCCAGTTCCGTCCACAAGGACCTTGCCGGAAGGAACGCTGCCGTTAATGCAGATACCTTTTTTGTTTACCTCGATAACTTTGCCGATATCGCTTATCACGATGTTTTTATGGTTTATGCCAACAGCCTTCGCGAGGTTTGAATGGAAAACAAGATGCCTTTGCTCGCCGTGGATTGGTACGAAATATTTCGGTTTAACGAGCGCAAGCATTATTTTGAGTTCTTCCTGGCAAGCGTGACCCGAAACATGAAGGTCGTCCATGCTGCCTCTGTAGAGGACCTCAGCACCGCGGCGGAAAAGCTCGTCAACAATGCGGCTGACAGTCTTTTCGTTGCCGGGAACGGCGGAAGCGGAAATTATCACCCTGTCACCAGGGATGATATCAAGCTGTTTGTGACCCGAAAAAGCCATTCGGTAAAGGGCGGACATACTCTCGCCCTGGCTGCCCGTGGTGATGATAGTAAGCTGCTCCGGCGGATAGTTTTTCACCTGATTCAGGTCAATGAGCGTGTTTTTCGGGATATCGAGATATCCAAGCTCAGACGAAACATTTATCATGTTCTCCATGCTGCGCCCCGTAATTGCAACTCTGCGCTTATAGCGCGCGGCGACGTTTATAATCTGCTGAATTCTGTAAATATTCGAGGCAAAGGTAGTTACTATAATGCGGCTCTTGCAGTTTTCAAAAAGCGAATCGAGCGTGTAGCCGACAGTCATCTCGGATGGAGAATATCCCCTTCTCTCTGCGTTGGTCGAATCGCTGAGAAGGCAGAGTACGCCCTTCTTCCCGAGTTCTCCCAGGCGGGCAAGATCCGTCATCTGGCAGCCTATTGGCGTCGGGTCTATCTTGAAGTCGCCGGTATGGATAACCATTCCGGCAGGCGTGTTAATCGCCAAAGCAACGGCGCCTGCTATGCTGTGGTTTACGTGTATGGGTTCTACGGTAAAGCAGCCCACCCGGAATGATTTTCCCGCCTCGATTATATTAATGTCCGCAATATCGAGAAGCTTATGCTCCTCGAGCTTGAGTTTCACAAGCCCTGCCGTGAGGTCGGTAGCATAAATAGGGGCGTTTATATCCTTTAAAACGTAAGGCACGGAACCAATATGATCCTCATGTCCGTGGGTTAGGATAATGCCCCTAATCCTGCTGCGGTTTTTCACGAGATAACCGACGTTGGGGATTACGACGTCTATTCCGTACATGTCGCCGTCCGGAAAGCCGATGCCGCAGTCGATTACAATGATGTCGTCCTTGTATTCGAGAACGGTAATGTTCTTTCCAACCTCGTTAAGTCCGCCGAGAGAAATGATTTTTAGTTTATCTGACATTATTTTACTCCTTTATGTTCCGGCAAAAGCCGTCAAACAGTTGCGGCAGCGCAGCAAAATCCATTATAATACGACAAAACTCTGCTAAAACACGCAAAAATGCGCGCAAAAACAAAAGCCGGACGATAATAAAGATTTGCCGGACGCTCCTTATGTATATTTAAAAACCAAGAACAAGAAATAACCGACGGATATCGCGCGATCTAATCCTGCTCTAAAAAATACTGATTAAAGTACGCAGCCCAAAAAAACAAAAGTGAGGGTGCACTGAAGAAAGGCCCTGAAAAACATCAGGACTTAAATATTAATATGAATATATGTATAACGTGAATTCCCTTGGGAATTCTAAACTACTTAATTATATACTCAGGGACGAATTATTAAACCCTAAAACAAACGCGGCAATGAAAAAAGCGTCTTCCTGCTTTCCGGCAGTAAGCGGCAGTTTCGTTTCGATCTCCGCCGCCGAAACTATATATAGTGGAGTGGATATAATAAGTGCGTCAAGCACATGTTTTTCCGCTTATCTTATTTATAATATCACATTTCATGCCTTATGTCTACTAAAATTCATCCATAAAATTATGCTATAGAAGATTTATTTTGAGTCAATTTATATTATTTGCCAATTTCTTGTATCGTTTACTAACGCTAAATATTATTTTTTCAGCAAATATTTGCCCATAACTTCTATTGTTCGGGCATTATCATTCATAATTAGTAACATTCTGTAATTGACTTGCCGATAGCGCGGAGGTACTATATATGCAGTCATCAATCAATGGGTACACACAACATATTGTGAGTATGCATGATTTTCATATTGGAAAGGAACACAGCGCAATGGAAGTTATAAGCATAAAAAAGAGAGACGGCAGAGTAGTCCCCTTTGATATTACAAAAATTGAGGATGCCATCAGGAAAGCATTCGAAGCCACATATAAACCGGATAATGATGAAATAGCCCGAGAGCTTTCGGAAGAAGTATTAAAAAAGCTTGAGGAGGGTGAAAATAGTTCCCCCGAAGTTGAGACTATACAAGATATAGTGGAAGACGTTCTCATGAGCAACGGTTATGTAAAGACGGCAAGAGCCTATATTCTTTACAGACATGAACGCAGCCGCGCCCGCGAGATGAACACCCGCCTCATGCAAAAGTATGAGGAAATTACTTTTGCCGACGCGAAGGACAGCGATATCAAGCGCGAAAACGCCAATATAAACGGCGATACCGCTATGGGCATCATGCTCAAATACGGCTCCGAGGGTGCAAAGCAGTTTTATGAAATGTATGTTCTCAAGCCTGAGATTGCGAAAGCACATACCGACGGTGACATACATATCCATGATATGGACTTCGCCTCTACGGGCACAACTACCTGCACCCAGATAGACATTATCTCTCTTTTCCGCGGCGGCTTCTCCACAGGCCACGGCATTCTCCGCGAGCCGCAGGATATAACCTCCTACGCCGCTCTCTGCTGCATCGCCATCCAGTCCAACCAGAACGACCAGCATGGCGGCCAGAGCATCGTAAACTTTGATTACGGCATGGCGGAGGGTGTTGCCAAATCCTTCCGCAGGATCTATTCTCAAAACCTCGCCAGAGCCTTTATGCTCCTTTCCGATAACGGCGATCTTGAGAGTGATTTGCGCGAAATAGCAGCCGATATCGAGCAGAAGCAAGGGCTTTATCCGAAGCTTGAGGGCATCGAGGATTATTTTGCCGCCGAGATGCCGCGCCTCAAGGAACTCACAGGCTGCGACGAGGAACTAATCTCAAAGTCTCAGAAATTTGCACATTATCGCGCCACCAAGGAAACAGACCGTGCCACCTTCCAGGCCATGGAAGCTCTCATTCACAATCTCAACACCATGAACTCCCGCGCCGGTGCGCAGACGCCGTTCTCTTCCATTAACTACGGCACCGACACCTCTCCCGAGGGCAGAATGGTTATGAAAAACCTTCTTCTAAGCACGGAGCAGGGCCTCGGAAACGGCGAGACGCCCATCTTCCCCATCCAGATTTTCAGAGTCAAGGACGGGATAAACCTCAACCCGGGCGAACCGAACTACGACCTTTTCAAGCTTGCCTGCCGCTGCAGCGCGAAGCGTCTTTTCCCGAATTTCTCTTTCATCGACGCGCCTTTCAACCTCAAGTATTATAAGCCCGGTCATCCCGAAACGGAGATTGCCTACATGGGCTGCCGCACAAGAGTTATCGGCAACGTATACGATCCCACGCGCGAGATTTGCAACAGACGCGGCAATCTTTCCTTCACGACCATCAACCTCCCGCGCATCGCTATAAAGGCCAAGAAGGACATAAACGTATTCTTTGAAATGCTCGACAGCAAAATTGACCTTGTTATAACCCAACTCCTTGAGCGTTTTGAGCTTCAGCGTCACAAAAAGGTCCGCAACTTCCCCTTCCTGATGGGCGAGGGCGTTTGGATCGACAGTGAAAAGCTTGAATGGAACGATGAGATAGGTGAGATTTTGAAGCACGGAACCCTTTCCGTCGGCTTCATCGGCCTTGCAGAGACCCTTGTTGCTCTCACCGGAAAGCATCACGGCGAAAGCGAAAAGAGCCAGCACCTCGGCCTTGAGATAATCAGCCACATGCGTTCCAGAATGGACGAGCAGAGCAAAAAAACCGGCCTTAACTTCACGCTTCTCGCCACGCCGGCAGAGGGTCTTTCCGGGCGTTTCGTAAAGCTCGACAAGCGCATTTACGGCGAAATTCCCGGCGTTACCGACCGCGATTACTATACTAACAGCTTCCATATCCCCGTATACTATCCCATAGCCGCGTTTGAGAAAATAAAGCTCGAAGCGCCATATCACGCGCTCACGAACGCCGGCCATATCACATACATCGAAATGGACGGAGACCCGCTTGATAACCTCGAAGCCTTCGAGAAGGTTATTCGTTATATGGAAAAGTGCGGTATTGGCTACGGCTCCATCAACCATGCCGTTGACCGCGACCCCGTCTGCGGCTTCTCCGGCATAATCAAAGACCAGTGCCCCGGCTGCGGCAGACATGAGGATGAGCTCCCCTTCGAGCGCATCCGCCGCATCACGGGCTACCTTGTCGGCACGCTTGATCGTTTTAACAACGCAAAACGCTCCGAAGAGCATGACAGAGTAAAGCATGGCTTAGGATCTGATGACAATGTCTGATACAAAGCTCAGAATTGCAGACTGCATACAGGATTCCATTGTGGACGGTCCGGGCATGCGCCTCACGGTCTTTACTCAGGGCTGCCCTCACCACTGCTCCGGCTGTCATAACCCGCAGACCTGGGCTCCAGAAGGCGGCAAAGAAATCAGCGTTGACGAAATCATAAAAAAGCTTACATCCAACCCCCTGACGGATGGTGTTACTCTATCAGGCGGCGAGCCGTATTTTCAGGCCGCAGCCTGCGCGGAAATAGCTGAACGCGCCCACGCCGAGGGCTATAACGTATGGTGTTATTCCGGTTATACCTTTGAGGAAATAACAAATAAAAGCAAAACGGACGAAGCTTTCGCAAGGCTCCTTTCAAGCACTGACGTTCTCGTGGACGGTCCCTTCATCGCCGCCGAAAAGAGCCTTACTCTTAAATGGCGCGGCAGCAGGAACCAGCGCGTAATAGACGTTTCGAGAAGCCTTGCGGCAGGTCTAGTCGTTCTCAATGATAATCGCTGATACGAAATAGTTTTGACAACGCCGCTTATTTCCGTACTCCGGAGATTTGATGGTCTTGTCATTGAGGTCGCAGGTGATACAGCTTGAATACTTTTAAAAACTCAAAAACAGGCCGTGCCATAATATGCGTCTCCATTTTGCTCGGTATCGTTTTCGCATCATCCGTCGCCTGCGTCGCTATGCGCGGCGAGCCGGAGGATGAAGGCGCAGCGTCGCAGGACTCCGGCATAAGCGCACGGGTCACTCCCGCGGAAATTACTCCGCTGCCGGAACTGTCTCAGAGTTCAGGTGAGAATATCGAACAGAGTTCTTCTCTTCCGGAAACAGGAGACTTAAGCACAACCGAGCCTTCTGCCGAACCTGAACCTACTTCTGAGGATGATAATGTTCCCGAGGAACTCATTCCGTCCGAGGACAAAAGCGGCGTTGATGAGCCGGGTGCAGATGAAGAAGCAGGCGTCGAAGAAAGTGAGCCAATAAACGAGCAGGCTGCAACGCAGGATAAATGTACTATTTCATTCCTTGGAAACTGCATTCTCGGCCAGCAGTATATTTCAGACACATTTTTCACCGAGTTTCCCGCGCATCTGCTTGACGACGACCTCACGCTTTGCTGTCTGAGCGGCTGCTTCTCCGAACCTGACGCGGCACAGATTTCCACGCCATACGCCGTTTCTTCCGAATACGCTCAGATAATCCGTGCTTCCGGAGTAGACGCCGTAGACCTTGCTAACTCTTATACTTCTTCCGCTTCCGAGGCAGAATACGACGCCACGGTTGCCTCCCTTGAAGCAAACAGTATTGCATATATCGAAGACTGGTCAGATTGTGTTTTCGTTGCGAATAACGGCGTTAAGATCGGTCTTTACGCCTCCGACGGTTACGTTGGCAGCAACATCAAACAGAGCATAGCCGCAATGCGCGAGGCTGGCGCGGAGCTTATCGTCGCCTGCTTCACGTGGGACGCTGATAATCTGGATTATTACTATGAAAACCAAAACTATGGCGCGCATTACGCGGCTGACTGCGGCGCTGATATAGTGTTCGGCCAGGGCGGGGACAGCTTGGAGAACATTGAGCGCTACGGTGATTCAATAATTATCTACAATCTCGGAACTCTTATTAATTCCGCTTTTATCTCCGAAAGCTCAGAGACGGCGATAGTTCAGCTCGTCTTTGAGCGTGATGATAACAGTTCTTTCCAGCTTTCAGAAACGAGCTACATCCCGTATCTGTCCGGCGCTGCGGGAAATCGCCCTAAAAAGCTTGAGCCCGGAACTGAAGAGTATTACAGCGTTCTGTCTAAGCTTGTCATTCAAATCTTTGAACCCACTGATGAGCAATAAAAACGCAGCATAAAGGATAATATAATGGACTCTATTCTCAACAACATATATAATCAGCTCGGAATATCTGCTGAAACGCTCGATTTTGCGGCTGAAACTGAAGAAAAGCTTCGCTCGCGTTTCAATGAAATAGACCGGACGGCGGAGTATAACCAGGCTAAGGTCCTTCTCGCCATGCAGAAAAACCGCGTGAACGCGACGCATTTTGCCGCAACTACAGGTTACGGCTATAACGATGCAGGCCGTGAAACGCTCGAAAAGGTGTATGCGGACGTTTTTCATACGGAGGCAGCGCTCGTCCGCCCGCAGATAACCTGCGGAACACACGCCCTCGCCGTAGCGCTTTCGGCCATCCTGCGTCCCTGCGACGAGCTGCTTTCC
>JAEEUX010000084.1 GCA_016290695.1 Oscillospiraceae bacterium | reverse complement strand
ATTCCGTCATATCGTCCAAAAATACTCGGCAATACACAAAGTATTACCTGCGCTTTTTGAACAATCTGACGAAAATCCTGACGGCGCAATCTATGCGCCGGAATTATGCGGTGTTGCCTTAGAATTACCTGATTAATAAGTATAACATGTCAGCGGCGAAAATTCCATAGAATTATCTCGTTTTAAGGAAAAAACATAATCCCGCTCCGCGTTTTAGCTATGCGCGGAATTGTCCTTTTCCACGGCTAGGGCAATGTTTTCGGAAATGCGGAGCTCAATCTGCGAGCGGATGGCGTTGCTTGCCGGAAGAAATTCGTCAAAAAATGAGGGGTCGTTTCTGATTTTGTCGAGGCGCGCCTTTGTCCTTTCAGCTATTTCACGGGCGGATTTTTCATAGTATTCCGCGAAGACGTCGAGCATCTGCTGCTCGGAAAGAAAGCAAAGCGCCATTTTGATAAGCTCGCTTATCGTGGGGATGGGCATTACCTGCTTCAAAACGCAGATGATGATAAGCTGTGCCAGGTGGATGCGGCTGTATTTCTTCTTCTCGGGGGGCGGCATCGCGCCGAGCTTAACGTAGTTATTCACCATCGAGGCCGTGAGCGCCTTGTCGTTTTCCGAGCATATCGGGGCAATGAATTTATTCGTAAGCGCGATTACCTGGTCCATATACAGCTCCAGGTCAGGCAAATCGTTCCATCGGGGAAGACGGAAGTTTATGATGTTTTCGCAAACCGCAGAGGTATTTTTGCATATATCCATTGATGAACACTCTCCTTATGTATAAATTAACACAATGTCGGTTATTTTTCAATAGAAGGAGATTCAGACTATACTGCAAAATTTCAAAAAACGCATTGACAAATACGCAAAAGCGTGATATATAGTATTTAAAACCACTTGCTGCATACAAGGAGGGCCAAAAAATGACGCTCGATAACGGAGTAATGATTTTCGGAGACTCTATAATGAAGGGCGTTATTCTTTCGGATAACGCAAGATATAAAACGAGCGAGCTGTTTAACGCCGAGAAGCTCTCAACGGAGCTCGGTGTTCCGGTGGATAACCGCTCGCGCTTCGGCTGTACGCTGGAAAAGGGCTTAGGCGTCCTTGAAAAGACGCTGAACATGGGAAAAAGCTGTTCCGCGATAGTCCTTGAGTACGGCGGGAACGACTGCGACTTCAACTGGGAAGAGGTCGCCGCAGAACCGGAGAGCGAGCACGAGCCGCATACCCCGATAGATAAATTCGTCGCGCTTTACGAGCGCGCCGTTACACTTCTGCGTGAAAAGGGGATAACCCCCGTTCTCACGACGCTGCCGCCCCTTTGCTCGGAAAGATACCTGAAATGGATATGCCGCGCGGGGCTGAGCAAGGAAAGCATTCTGAACTGGCTCGGCGATGTGAACGCGATTTACCGCTATCAGGAGCGCTATTCGCGCGCGGTGGAGGCGCTTGCCGTGCGCCTTAAGACCCCGCTGGTGGACATAAGGAGCCGCTTTCTTTCCGAGAGGAAAATGGAGGAATTCTTCTGCGAGGACGGCATACACCCCAACGAAAAGGGCCAGGGACTCATCAGGGAGGCCTTCAGAAGCTTCCTCGAAAAAAGCGGAGCGCTCGCCGCCGTGTGAGCGCGGAAAAACAAATCATCCCCCGTTCGGTTTATCCGAACGGGGGACTTGTTTTGCGCATTTTACTTTTTGGGGAGGTCGGTTCCTTCGTAGATATACTGGCCGTCCTTATAGAGAACGCGGCCGTAGTTTCCGCAGGGATAGAAGGGCTCGAAGTTTATCGGGGCGCCGAGGCGCTTGATGTTTACCGGGCCGTGCCACATTCCGGCGGGAACGCGGATAACGGTGGGCTCGGTGATGGTGTAGGTCTCCATGTGCTCGGGATCCTCGCCTATCTGAACCTCGATTTCGGCGTCAAACTCGAAGAACTTGGAGATGTCCGCGCCGGTGAAGAAGAGGTATTCCTCGACGGAGTGGTGCATGTGCGTTTCGCCTATGACGCAGGCCTTCTGGACGATATTGTAAAGATACCAGAGGCGGGAACCGGGCATTTCGCTCTCTCCGCGGAAGCCGGCACGCGGGCTGAGGAAGCGGTCGTCAGAATGCTCCTCGGGCTTGTAGGCGTAAACGTACTTATCGTATTTGCCGGTGTGGGGCTTCTTCGCCATCTCATAGAAGGGAGCGAGAAGATCCTTCTGATGGGTGTTTTCGGTGTTCGTTTCCTTGCTCTTCTTGTCGGCGTTCTTCATCGCCTCGGAGAAGCACTGGCCGCAGTAGACGCACTCCTTGGAGCTGTCCTTGACGCAGCGGCGGATGCCCGCGCCGTCGTATGTAAAGAACTCGCGGCCGTTCTCGTCGAGATTGCGGTTGATCTTCGACCAGTCGCCGTCCAGATAAACGGCGGAGAAGACGATGGGCTTGTCGATGCGGCGGAAGTTGACGGGGCAGTGGTAGAGTTTCGGCGGGACGCGGATGATGGTGGGCTGCGTGAGGGTGTACATTTCGAGGTTGTTCGGGTCCTCGCCTATCCAGACGTCTACCTCAGCGTCGAACTCGAAGAAATTGTTCATGTCGGCACCGGTGAAGACAAGGTACTCGTCAGCGCAGTGGTGCGTGTGGGGAACCTCCATGGGGAGGGGCTTGGTAACGGCGGTGAAGTCCATGTAAACGCGGGCCTTCTCCATCATCGTCGTGCCGCGGAAGAAGCCGCGCGGAGACGCGAAGCCGTACCATTCGTGGAACTCCTTGGGGATTTTGAATACAAGATCGTCATACTTGCCCATAGTGCATTTTTCCTTTCAAAAACAAAGTTTTCCGTCTTGCGCGGAGTCATTATTGAGATAAGTATATCAAAATAAAAATGACATTTCAATACGTTTTGTGCAAGTATTACAAAAAACATCCCCGCGGTCGCTTTGGACTGCGGGGATGGAAGAGCTTAAACCGTTTTATCAGAATTCTACCGTGCCTTCGAAGACCTTTTCGGCGTTGCCGGTCATGAAGACGCGCTCGTCGGTATAGTTTATCGTGAGCTCGCCGCCGGTAAGGAGGACGCGGATATCCTCGCCCTTGGGGCACAGGCCGTTCAGCACGCAGGCCACGGCTGCCGCGCAGGCGCCGGTTCCGCAGGCGAGAGTTTCGCCGCTGCCGCGCTCCCAGACGCGCATCTTAATCGTGTGCTCGTCGATAACGCGGACAAACTCGGTGTTCACGCGCTCGGGGAAGATGGGGTTAGTCTCAAACGCGGGGCCTATCTTCTCAAGGTCAAGCCCGTCAACGTCCTCGCGGAAGACGACGCAGTGGGGGTTACCCATCGAAACGCAGGTGACCTTGTATTTTTCGCCCGCGACGCTAATCTCGCGGTCAATTACCGCTTCGCCCTCAAGCGCGACGGGAATTTTCTCGGGGCTCAGCTCCGCCTTGCCCATGTTCACGCTCACGCGCATGACCTCGTCGTTCTTCGTGATGAGCTTGAGCTGCTTAACGCCGCTGAGCGTTTCGATGGTCATGACCTTCTTCTTGAGGTTGCGGGAGTCGTAAAGGTATTTGCCGACGCAGCGGATACCGTTGCCGCACATCATGCCCTCGCTGCCGTCAAGATTGAAGATACGCATTTTCGCGTCCGCAATCTTGGAGGGGCCGACGAGGATGATACCGTCGCCGCCGACGCCGTAATGCCTGTCGGAGAGGAAGACGGAGAGGGATTCCGGGGAATTTATCTCGCGCTCGAAGCAGTCGATGTAAATATAGTCGTTGCCGCAGCCCTGCATCTTCGTGAACTGGAGCTTTGTCTTGCTGTGGCGCATGTTGTTGAGGTCTACAAGCTCGGTGTTTATCTCGCTGTAGCGGCTCATTAGGCTGTCAGCCAGGGCGTTTGCCGTGTCGATAGAGGTGAGGCAGGGGATGCCGAGAGCGCTTGCCTTGCGGCGTATCTTCACGCTGTCGCGCGCCGGGATGCGCCCGCGGGCGGAGGTGGAGACTATGTAATTAATCTTTCCGCTTTCGAGAAGGGCTATGCTGTGGTTGTCGCCGCCCTCATAAAGCTTGTCGACGACCTTTACCTCGAAGCCCGCGCGCCTTACCGTTTCGGCCGTGCCCTCGGTGGCGTAAAGCGTGAAGCCGAGGTTGTGGAACTTCTTGGCGATGTCCGTAATCTCCGGCTTGTCGCTGTCGCGCACGGAGAGGAAGACGCCGCCGGTCTTGTACATCTTGTAGCCGGCTGCGATAAGACCCTTGTAAAGAGCCTCCTGCAAATCCTTGCCTATGCCGAGGACTTCGCCGGTGGACTTCATCTCCGGCCCGAGGTGGGTATCGACGTCCACGAGCTTTTCAAACGAGAATACGGGGACCTTTACCGCCGTGTAGGGCGAGGGATGATAGAGACCCGCGTCGTAGCCCATATCGGCAAGCTTCTCGCCGAGCGAAGCGCGGATAGCAAGCTCCACCATCGGCACGCCCGTTACCTTGCTCAGATAAGGGACGGTGCGCGAGGCGCGGGGGTTAACCTCGATGATGTAGATATCGTTATTATAGATTATGTACTGGATGTTCACTATGCCGACGGCGTTTAGCCCTTCGGCGAGCTGGCGCGTCGTGCGGACGAGGCGGTCGGCAAGCGCGTCGTCTATATGAGTGGCGGGGTAGACGGCGATACTGTCGCCGGAATGGATGCCCGCGCGCTCGATGTGCTCCATGATGCCGGGGATGAGAACGTCCTCGCCGTCGTAGATGGCGTCGACCTCTATTTCGCGGCCGTTAAGGTATTTGTCTATGAGCACAGGGTTTTCAATCTTGTTGCGGAGGATTATCGCCATGTACTCGCGGATATCGTCGTCATTGAAGGCGATAATCATGTTCTGCCCGCCGAGAACGTAGGACGGGCGCATGAGGACGGGGTAAGTCAGCGCGTTTGCCGCCTTGAGCGCTTCCTCGACGGTCATTACCGTGCTGCCCTTGGGACGCTTGATGGAGAGCCTTTCAAGCAGCTCGTCGAAGCGCTCCCTGTCCTCCGCCATGTCGATGCTGTCGGCGGAGGTGCCGAGGATGCGGATGCCGGCCTCGCTGAGCATCTTCGTGAGCTTGATGGAGGTCTGTCCGCCGAAGGCGACGACTACGCCGTAGGGCTTCTCCATGTCGATAACGTGCATTACGTCCTCCGGGGTAAGAGGCTCGAAGTAGAGCCTGTCGGAGGTATCAAAGTCCGTGGAAACGGTCTCGGGGTTATTGTTGATGATAACGACCTCGAAGCCGAGGCGTTTGAGAGCCCAGACGCAGTGGACGCTGGCGTAGTCGAACTCTATGCCCTGGCCGATGCGGATGGGGCCGGAGCCGAGGACGATGACCGTCTTGCCCGCGCCGGAAATGTGGGCGAGGGCTTCGTTTTCGCCGCCGCTTTCGGCTGTGTTTGCCGTGGCGTAAAAATACGGCGTCTCGGCGGCAAACTCGCCGCCGCAGGTATCGACCATCTTGTAGGTGGGCTTGAAATCGAAGCTGACGGCGGAGCCGGAAATGCGCGCGAGGGCCTTATCCGGGTAGCCGTAATGCTTGCCGAGCAGGTAATGGGCTTCGTCAAGCTCCCTGCCCGCTATCTCGCGCTCAAAGAGCACGAGGTTCTTCATCTTGTTTATGAACCAGCGGTCAATTTTCGTAATGTCGAAAATCTCGTCCGCGGTCATGCCGCGCTTCAGCGCCTCGAACACGACGAAAAGGCGCTCGTCGGTGGTTTCGTGCAGCTTTGCGCGCACTTCCTCGTCGCCCAGCGAGGCGAGGCGGGGGAGGTTGAGGGTGTCGAGCGAAATTTCGGCGCCGCGAACGGCCTTCATGAGCGCGGCTTCAAAATTATCCGCAATGCTCATGACTTCGCCCGTCGCCTTCATCTGCGTGCCGAGCTCGCGCTTGGCATAGACGAATTTATCGAAGGGCCATTTCGGGAACTTGACGCAGACGTAGTCTATCGTCGGCTCAAAGGCGGCGTAGGTCGTGCCGGTGACGGCATTGAGAATTTCGTCGAGGCGGTAGCCTATGGCGATTTTTGCGGAAACCTTGGCGATGGGGTAGCCCGTCGCCTTGGAGGCGAGCGCGGAGGAACGCGACACGCGGGGGTTTACCTCGATTACCGCGTACTCGAAGGAATCGGGGTTCAGGGCAAACTGGCAGTTGCAGCCGCCCTCGACGCCGAGCGCCGTGATTATATCGAGCGAAGCGGTACGGAGCATCTGATATTCCTTGTCGGAAAGCGTTATCGCCGGGGCTATTACCACGCTGTCGCCCGTATGGACGCCGACGGGGTCGATGTTTTCCATGGAGCAGACGGTTATGGCGTTGCCCGCTCCGTCGCGGATTACTTCGAATTCTATTTCCTTCCAGCCGGAAACGCAGCGCTCGACGAGGATCTGCGAAATGGGGGAGGCTGCGATACCGCCGGAGGCGATTTCGGAAAGCTCGGCCTTATCCTTGGCGATGCCGCCGCCCGTGCCGCCGAGGGTGAAGGCGGGGCGGACGATGACGGGGTAGCCTATCTTATCGGCAAAGGCGAGCGCGTCCTCCACCGTGGTAACGACCTCGGAGGGGATGCAGGGCTGGCCTATGCTCTCCATGGTTTCCTTGAAAATCTGCCTGTCCTCGGCCTTGTCGATGGTTTCGGGCGAGGAACCGAGGAGGCGGACATGGTGCTGGTCAAGGAAGCCGTCCTTGGCAAGCTGCATCGAAAGGGTAAGGCCCGTCTGGCCGCCGAGACCGGAAAGGATGCTGTCCGGCTTTTCCTTTTCGATGATTCTCTTTATCGTGGTGAGCGTGAGGGGCTCGATGTAAATTCTGTCCGCCATGGCGCTGTCCGTCATGATGGTGGCGGGGTTGGAGTTTACGAGGACGATCTCTATTCCGTCCTCCTTCAGGGCGCGGCATGCCTGCGTTCCGGCATAGTCAAATTCCGCGGCCTGGCCTATGACTATCGGGCCGGAGCCTATTACAAGAACTTTTTTGATATTCGGATTAAGCGGCATGACTCAAACCCCCTCCATCAATTCAACGAACTTATCGAACAAAAACCCCGTGTCGAGCGGGCCTCCGCAGGCCTCGGGGTGGAACTGCACCGAGAAGACCGGTTCGTTACGGTAGCTGATGCCCTCGTTCGTTCCGTCGTTTACGTTTATAAAGGTCTGGTGAGCCGTTTCGGGCCTGACGCTCTCGGAAAGAACGGCGTAGCCGTGGTTCTGCGAGCTTATGTATATCCTGCCGGTTTCGAGGTTCTTTACCGGCTGGTTCGCGCCTCTGTGGCCGTATTTGAGCTTCTGCGTCTTAAAGCCGTGCGCCAGCGCCAAAAGCTGGTGACCGAGGCAGATCCCGAAGATTGGGATGCCCGTGGCGCAGAGCTTGCGGATGTTGGCGATGATCTCCGTGTTTTCTTCCGGGTCTCCTGGGCCGTTGGAGAGCATTATTCCGTCCGGCTTCATGGCGATTATGTCCTCCGCCGAAGTGTCGCAGGGGACTATCGTGATGTCGCAGCCGCGCTTTTTGAGCGAGCGCATGATATTGGCCTTCATGCCGAAATCCATGAGCACGACCCGCTTTCCGCAGCCGCCCTCGCTCGCTACATGCTCCGGCTCCTTCACGCTCATGGCCTTGACTCCGCCCGTTACGCGGTAAGCGCGCAGGGCCGCCATGTCTACCTTCGACGGGTCGGAGGTGATGGCGCCGTTCATAACGCCGTTTTCGCGGATGATGCGCGTGAGCGCGCGCGTATCAACGCCCCAGACGCCGGGAATGCCCTGCTTTTTAAGATAATCGTCTATGTTGCCCTCGCTACGGAAATTGGAGGGCTCGGCGCACCATTCGCGCACGATGTACGCCCAGGCGCCGTTAGTGCGGCTCTCCGCGTCGGCGGGGATGATGCCGTAATCTCCGATGAGCGGGAAGGTCTGAACTATGGCCTGCCCGTAATAGCTCGGGTCGGTAAGAGTTTCGAGATAAGCGGTCATGCCCGTGGTGAAAACCACCTCCGCGATGACCTCCTTATCCGCGCCGAATGCTTTTCCCTTAAAAACGCTTCCGTTTTCAAGAACTATGTATCTGTCCATCTGAAACACCCCTTCTCTGGAAGCTCTGGCCTCGCGTATTCAGCGAAGCTCAGCTCTGTGACTTCTTCGCTGCCGCAATAAACGCCTTAAAGAGCGGGTGGGGGCGGTTCGGGCGGCTCTTGAATTCCGGATGGAACTGGACGCCGACGAACCACGGGTGCTCGGGAACCTCAACGACCTCGACGAGCTTCCCGTCCGGGGAAAGACCGGCGAGCTTGAGGCCCTTCTCAGTAAGAGCTTCACGATAGCAGTTGTTAAATTCGTAACGATGGCGGTGGCGCTCGAAAATATCCTCGACGCCGTAGGCCTCACGGGCCTTGCTGTCTGCTTTGAGGACGCAGGGATATTTGCCGAGGCGCATGGTGCCGCCCTTGGCTGTAACGCCGACCTGCTCGGGCATGAGGTCTATTACAGGCTCGGCGCAGTTATAAACAAACTCGGTGGAATGGGCGTTTTCCAGACCCGCGACGTGGCGGGCGTATTCTATAACGGCCATCTGCATGCCGAGGCAGATGCCGAAGAACGGGACGCTGTTCTCGCGCGCGTACTTAACGGCGGAGATCATGCCCTCGATGCCGCGGTCGCCGAAGCCGCCGGGGACGAGGATGCCGTCGCAGTCGCCCAGAAGCTCGGCTGCGTTTTCGTCCGTGACCTTCTCGCTGTCGAGCCACTTTATGGTGACGACGCTGTCGTTCTCCGTGCCGCCGTGGTTTAGCGCCTCAACTATGCTGAGGTAAGCGTCGTGCAGCTGAGTGTATTTGCCGACGAGGGCTATCGTAACGGGAACGTGAGCCTCCTGCTCGCGCTTCACCATGGCGCACCACTCGGTAAGGTCGGGCTCCTTGGTATTGAGGCCGAGCTTGCGGCACACAACGCGGTCGAGCCCTTCATTAGCCAGCATGAGGGGGACGGCGTAAAGCGACTCGGCGGTGGTGTTCTGGATGACGCAGTCCGGCTCGACGTTGCAGAAAAGGCTTATTTTTCTGCGGATATCCTCGGTGATGCGGATGTCGCTGCGGCAGACGAGAACGTC
>JAEEUX010000083.1 GCA_016290695.1 Oscillospiraceae bacterium | reverse complement strand
CCGCCGTTTACGTATTTATCCTCGTAGCTTAAAATTTCGTCCGCCGCCACCGGCTCCTCACACTCCGAAGAGCGCACGCCGTCGGCGTCGCCCAACACGGCGCAATTAATCTCGCGCAGGTTCTGCACCGCGCGCTCCGCGACGCAGGCGGGCGCGAACCGGAAGGCGTAATTCAGCGCATCCAGAAGCTCCTCCTTCGTGTGCGCGACCTTGATGCCGACGCTCGAGCCGAGGTTCACGGGCTTCACCACGGCAGGCAGCCCTACGGCGCGGATAACGCACTCGGCCGCAGCGTCCGAAGCGTCGAAGAAATCGCGCATCGAGAGGCGCACTGCGTCCAGCACCGGGAGGGAGCGCTCGCGGAAAAGCGCCTTCATCGCGAACTTATCCATGCCGACGGCGCTGGCGAAAACGTCGCAGCCGGCGAAGGGGACGCCGAGCGTCCGCAAAAAGCCCTGCAGCGCCCCGTCCTCGACGTTCGTGCCGTGGACTACGGGCAGGACGATGTCCAAAAGCGTCTCCTTCGGCTTGCGGAGGGGGCGCAGCTCCAGCAGGCGCAGCCTGTCGTCCGCGCCGGAAACGAGAACCTCCGTGCTGCGCGAAAGCAGCGCGGGAATATCGCGGTAAGCCTCGATGCGGCCTATGTCGCGGCCTGTGAAAAAGCGCCCGTCGCGGCTTATGTAAACCGGGACGACCTCGTATTTATCCTTATCCAGCGCGTTTATCGCCTGTATCGCGGAAATAACGGAGACCTCATGCTCAACGCTCTTTCCGCCGAACATAACACCGATTTTGAGCTTCATTTCCTATCTCCTAACTCACTCAATAATTGTCCGGCAGGTCGTTTTCCAGCAGAATCACTCTCGGCCTGCCCTTCGTATCCACGGCTTTCGCGGCGGCGATGGCCTCCGTGACCGTGTCGAAAACCTTGATTTTTCCCTCGGCGAAGCCTGCCGCCTTCGCGCCCGCGCGGATGGGCTCAGCCTGCTTTTTGCCAACGAGGAAGATATAATCGCAGACCCCGGCGGCCTCGGCGCCCAGCTCGCGGTTCAGCTCCTCCTGCCTCGCGCCGAGCTCCACCATGCCGGGCGTGACGATTATCTTCGCGGCGTCGAAGGCGCTGAGCGCGCCGAGCGCAGCTTTCGCCCCGGCGGGGTTGGAGTTGTAGGCGTCGTCGATTATCGTGCACGCGCCGCCGCCGACGAGCTCGAGCCTGTGCGGGACGCTTTCGAGCAGCGCGACGCGGGGGATAAGGTCGCGCATCGGGACGCCGAGAGTCCGCGCGACGGCGACGGCCCCGGTGATGTTCAAAACATTGTGCTCGCCGATAAGCTTCGTCTCCAGATGGCTCACGGTGCCGTCCGGCTCGCGCAGCTTGAAGCCCGAGCCGCGCGCGGAAACTCTCAGGTCGTAGGCGCAGTAAACTCCCTTGGGCGCTCGCTCGCCCTTTGGGACGAGGCGGTAGTACACGGGCTTGACGGCGGTTTCGCGCGAGCGGATGAATTCGTTATCGCCGTTGAGGAAAAGCTGACCGTCTGCGGGCAGCGCGTCGGCAAGCTCGAATTTCGTAGAAATAATGTTGTCGATCGTCTTGAAGCTTTCAAGGTGCTGCTCGCCGATGGCGGTGATTATGCCCGCCGTGGGCTTAACGATGTCGCAGATTTCCTTGATATCGCCGGGGTTCCTCGCGCCCATTTCGCAGACGAAAACCTCGTGCGAGGCGCGCAGCTTTTCGCGCACCGTCCTCACGACGCCGAGCGTCGTATTGTAGCTGCCGGGCGTGACGAGAACGTTATATTTCGCCGCGAGGAGCTTTCCGAGGAACATCTTCACGCTCGTCTTGCCGTAGCTGCCCGTAACGCCGATGACCTTGAGCTTGGGCATCCCGGCGAGGATGCGCTTTGCGTCGCTGATATAATGGCGGTTGATGCCCTTCTCCACGGGACTCATGATGAAATTCGCCGCGAGGACGATATACTGCTCGCAGACAGCCGCGAGCACAAAAAGCATGATGCAGAAATCGCGGTATTCCGACAAAAAGAAGGACAGCGCGACGAGCGCGGCGTGGAGCACGGCGAGGCAGACGAGCAGGCGCTTCACGCGCGCCGTGTAGACGAGCGGCTTCTTCGCCTTCTTCGGATAATTGAGGAAGGCCACGACAGCGCAGATGAGGCATGACAGGAGCATGCCCACCGCGCCGAGCTTCAGCGTGAGCGGAACGATGATCACGAGCCAGCAGACGCGCGGAACGATGGAGGTCATGTGGTCGTAGATCCACTTCTTCTGAACCTGCGGCTTATATGAATTGAGCTGGAAAATGTGGACGCTCCCGATAGCCCGAAGCGTCCAGACCAGCGCGAAAAGTATGCACAAAACGATATATGCGGTATTTTCCATGCAGCACCTCTGATTGATGTTGAAAAACAGGTTCGGCTTGCTTATGTTTCCAAACCGCCTGACAAAGTATTGGCGAAAATCAGCCCGTCAGATGTTGAAAAAAGAATCCAGGACGCGATAAACATATCCCGGCGCGTCCAAATGGGCGTAATGCCCCGCGCCGCGGACGGTGACGAGCCCGGAGTCCGGGATGAGGCGCTCGAACTCCTTCGCGTCGGAAAGCGGGGTCGCCGTGTCGTTTTCGCCCCAAATGAGCAGGGCGGGGCGGCTGAACGAGGGCATGAGCGGGCGGAAATCCTCGTTGACGAGCTTCACGAGCGTCTGGCGCATGATGGGCGAGGCGGCGCGGTAATCCGCCGAACCGCGCCTTGAGCGCAGCTTTTCAAGCGCGTCGGGAAACGCCGCCTTCACCGGCGCGGCGGAAAGAACGCCCTTGCCGAGCTTATAGGCGGCCAGCGAAAGCTTCTGCTTCGCCGTTTTTTCGTGGACTACACCCGCCGCGTCAAGAAACACGGCCTTATCTATGTCTATGCGCCCGCGCGCGGCGAGTTTCAGGATTATGCGCCCGCCGTTGGAGTGCCCCAGCAGCGAGCAGCGCGAGACGCCGAGCGCGGCGAGGAATTTTTCGGTGAATTCGGCGTAAGCGTCCGCATCCCAGGCCTCGGGCGGCTCGGGAGTTTCGCCGAAGCCGGGCAGCTCCGGCAGAATAACGCGCAGGCCGGACGAAAGATGCTCCGCCAGCGCGGAATAGAGGGAAATGTTCGTGCCCCAGCCCTGAAGGATGAGCAGAACCTCGCCCGCCCCGGCGTCGTAATAATTCACATTTATTCCGTCGATGGAAATATTCATGCCGCAACGCTCCGAAAAATTTTCCCAAAATGCGATAATTGCACCCATGAGGGGAGATTGCCCCAAAGTACAATATCTAATTTATTATAAACTAATCCTCCGCAGTTTACAACATACAAATTTGCCGGATTTTGAGGTAATGGATCCATGGGCAGGGGCGGGCGGCGCTGTGCGCCGGAGTGAATTGTCCTTCGGACGTGAATTGCGGCATTCGCCGCGTGATTTTTGGCTTGCGCCAAATGAATTGCGCTTCGCGCATGGTTATATGGTTGATGAATGTAAAAATCCTGTACTGTAGGGGCGGGCGACCTCGACCGCCCGCCGCGCCGCAGGCGCGGTCTGCTTATAAACCATATAACACAATCACAAAACCCCAACACGCCTGGGGCAAGCCCCAGGCCCACACTGCTGCACCGCAACCACATCACTGCCCTGCGTCAATCCAAATGCCTGCATGCGGGACGTCCGGTGGCCGTCCCCTACAAACAAACTCGTTTTTCCGGCGCATCCATATAAATGCGGCGCGCCAATGCGGGCCGGGGCTTGCCCCCGGCATGACACCCGCCATTTGTACAATGTAATATGTTTGATTATTGTTCAGTAGGGAACGCCGTCCCCGGCGTTCCGTCGCTGCAAAGCCGCGATAAGGCAACCTCTCAGGCGCTGCGCGCCAGCTCCCCTGAAATGGGAGCGAAAGTTCCACCGCGCTCCACGCGGATGCCGGGGGCTTGCCCCCTGAAAACACGCAAAAGGGCCGGGTTTCCCCGGCTCTTTTGCGCTGATGGGCCCAATCACCCAATAACCTTCATATTCTTGATCTTGTCCCCGGCGTAATACTTGCGGAAGTAGATGATGCACAGGACGAGCGAAACGAGGCTCGCCGTCGGCGTGGCGATGCCGACGTGGAAAAGCGTCGCGCCCGGGCGCAGGCTCATGAAATACGCTATCGGGATACGCACGAGGAAGGCCGTACACATATTATGCAGCGCGACGAAAAGCGTCCTGCCGCTGCCGTTGAACAGGCCGTTGAAGCAGAACATGAAGCAGACGATGAGGCAGTCCCACGAAAACGGGTAGAGGTAATTCACGCCCTCGGCGATAACGGCCTCGTCCGTCGCGAGCAGTCTGAGAAGCTGCGCGGGGAAGCTGTCCGCGATAATCACGAAGGGTACGGCGATGCACAGCGAGAAGGCCATGCCGAGGAACGCGCTCTTCTTCGCGCGCTCGGGCTTCTCCGCGCCGATATTCTGCGCCGTCACCGTGGAAAGCGCGCTCGAAAGCGCCCACGGGAAGGTCAGCCCCACGTCCACGACCTTTCCGACGAGGCTCGCGCCCGCGGCGGCGTTTACGCCCATCTTGTTCGTGATAACCGTGATTATGAGGAAGGAAATGCTCACGAGCGTATTTTGCAGCGACATCGGCACGCCGAGGCGGAACATATTGCCTATTATCTTGAAATCAAGCTGGATATCCGCGCGCTTAAAATCGTAGGGGAAGCCCTTGCGCCAGATGTAAACGCAGGCGATAACGAAGCTCGTGCACTGGGCGATGACCGTCGCTATCGCGGCGCCCTCCGCGCCGAGCCCGACGAGCGCGACGAAAACATAGTCCAGCGCGATGTTCACAAGGCAGGAGATGCCCACGAAGAACATCGGCGCGCTGGAGTTGCCGAGGCCGCGCAGGAGCGAGCCGGTGATATTGTAGCCCATGATGAAGACCGTTCCGATGGAGCAGATGCGCAGATAGCGCCAGCATTCCTCGACGGCCTCGGGCGGCACCTTCAGGAGCCTGATGAACGTGCGCCCGAAAATGAGCTGCACGGCGGTAATGACGAGGGAAATAATGAAGCACATGAAGGCCGTGCTGGAAATCGCCGCCGTTGTGTCCCGGCTGCGCTTCGCGCCGAAATACTGGCCTATGAGGACGGTTCCGCCGCCCGTGATGCCCATGAAAAGGTTCGTGATAAGGTTCATTATGCTGCCGCCGGAGCTGACGCCCGCGATGGCTCCCGCCGTGGCGTAGCGGCCCATGAAGGCGACGTCCGCCGCGCCGTAAAGGACCTGGAAAACGCTCGATATGAAAAACGGCAGGGCAAAGCGGATAAGCGTTTTGCCGACGCTGCCTTCGGTGAGCGAAAGCGGCGCGCGTTCCTTTTTCGTAAGTATACTCATGTTGTCTCCTTGTAAAAAACGATGAACTGAACATGTTCAGCAGGTGGCTATGTCTTATTAGCGGCGCATGTGGCCGTCAATGCACAGTATAACAGTGTTGCGCGGAATAGTCAACCGTTTTACAATACAGCAAAGAGGCGTTTTCGCGTGATTTTTTTGGTGAAGTACGCCATGGGGGAGCATCTATCACAGCCGCAGTTATTGCGCTCGCCGGCATCCCCGCGATGACGACCCCTCAGTCACGGTCTTTGCCCGCAACATTTCCCCTTGGTTGCGCCGCACCCTTTTTCGCTCCCCTTGGATGCGCCGCACCCTTTTTTGCTCCCCTTTCAGGGGAGCTGGCTCGGAGGCGCAGCCGACGAGTCTGAGGGGTAAATTGTCATCTGAGATGTAGTGACACAGTCTTTCGCTCCCCTTGGATAAGGGGAGCTGGCGGCGACGCGAAGCGGCGGCGTCTGAGGGGTGGAAGGTCACGTGCGGGCGGAACCTATATGGTTAATCCAAAGCCTGACGACCTCTCAGTCAGCTTCGCTGACAGCTCCCCTTATCCAAGGGGAGCGAACGCGCTTCGCGGGGGTGCGGGCGGAACCGTGTTAGTGCCTGCTGCTCTTTACCCTCGACCTCTCAGTCAGCCTTCGGCTGACAGCTCCCCTTATCAAAGGGGAGCAAAGGCGCAGCGATGCGGGCAGCCCCGGCGAGGCCCCCTGCACATACGACAAACAAAAAGAGCCGGGTGTCCCCGGCTCCTGGCATCTAAGCTACACACATGCGCACAACGCATCACAGCGCCGCGCGCTTTGCGCCGAGCTCCGCCTCGTGCTTGCGCTTGCGCTTATTCTCGTACATCATCAAATCCGCCTCATGGATAGCGTCGCTGAAATCGCCGTCCTCGTCGCGGATATAGTGCGCGCTGCCGTAGGACAGACCGGGGAAGCGCGGGTCGCGCGCAATGGCGACCTGGATGCGCTGATTCAGCTTAATAAAAAGCTCGCGGTAAAGCCGCTCGTCCATCTCCTGCGAGAGGAAGCAGAACTCGTCGCCGCCGATGCGGTAACAGTTCCCGTAGGGCGAAAAAACCTCCCAGATGTAGCCCGCGAGGACCTCAAGGCAATGGTCCCCGAAAAGGTGACCGTAGGTATCGTTAATAGTCTTGAATTCGTCCACGTCGAAGAAGACGACCGTCGCGTAAGCCTGGGAGCCGAGCCTGATAACGTCATGGTCATAGACTCGGCGGTTATACATATTTGTAAGCGTATCGAACATGATGTTCAGCTCGCAGATGAACGAATAGTACATAAACAGCGCAATAGCGACGCAGACCCAGATCACGTTGCTCTCCGGAACTACAAGCTGGAGCAGGATGCCGCAGCTTATGAACAGGACAAGGAAAACGAGCGAAAACCTCATGTTGCTGCGATAATGCCGCAGCGAGGAGAGTATGCCCGTGAAGAAGACGAAAACGCCCCAGACGCAGGTGAGCACAAAGAGGAAATACAGCGGCCCGCGCACGTATTCGTTTGCCTTCGTAACGGTAAAGATAAGCCCGGAGCCGATTGAGCTCATGGACATGACCGCGTTAAAAATCGGCGGCAGGAAGCGGCGTTTGGCGTTGCGCAGGCGCTTCTTGCCAAAGGCCGCGGCGAGCAGAAGCGGGATAAAGGGCAGAAGCGAGAGGCAGATCGCATTTGAAACGAGGTTTACGCCGCGGGAAAACACGCCGCCTCGGGCGCAGTAGGCGCAAAGGCCCGCAACCGTGGAGACGATAGTCAACACGATCGAGAACATATACGGTTGTTTCTTCCTTCTGTCCATGGCCTCGTTGTTGCCCACCATGCAGGCAAGCAAAATCAGGGCAGCCACGCAGAGAAGGTCGATGGTCATATGCGTTCCCATCTGCTTAGCACCTCATGTTTAACAATAGTTTAATAATACGCAATAAAAGCTGTGCAATATACGGTGATGTTATCGGGCAGGAATCATGTATATGCACTTATATATTCAGACGAAGATATTATACCGTAAAACTGCACAAAATGTACATAGAGAAAATATTTTTTGTGATTAATTACAATTAGCCTCCGCAAAAACCGGCATACAGCTAAAAAGTAACCATCTCAGCGTCTCAAAAACACCGTCAAAAAGCTCAAAAAGCCTTGTAAACGGGGACAAACGAAAGCGGGCAGTCAATTTGCACAAAAACTGACTGCCCGCAAAATCATTTTGTATTGCCGAGTATTTTTGGACGATATGACGGAATATTCTGCAAGTAAGATATGTGCCGGGAATTATGCGGTGTTGCCTTATGGCTTTTCCGCGCCCCCGGAGGCTTATTCCTCCGCCGTGACGGCGATATGCAGCTCGTCAAGCTGCTTCTGCGTGACGGCGCTCGGCGCGTCCATCATTACGTCCTGCGCGTTCTTGTTCATCGGGAAGGGGATGACCTCGCGTATCGTGTCAACGCCGGCGAGCAGCATAACCATGCGGTCAACGCCCGGGGCTATGCCCGCGTGCGGGGGCGCACCATAGCAGAAGGCGTTGTACATCGCGGGGAACTTCGCCTTGACGTCCTCCTCGCCGAGGCGCACGAACTCAAATGCCTTAACCATAATCTCCGGGTCGTGGTTACGCACAGCGCCGGAGGAAAGCTCGATGCCGTTGCAGACGATGTCGTACTGGTCGGCGGTGATGGTGAGCGGGTCGATTTCGCCGCGCTCGGCCCTGAGCAGCGTTTCGAGGCCGCCGTTGGGCATGGAGAAGGGGTTATGGCAGAACTCGAGCTCGCCGCTCTCCTCGCCTATTTCGTACATCGGGAAATCGACTATCCAGCAGAATTCGTACTTCTCGCGGTCCATGTGGCCCTCGCAAACAGCGCCGAACTGCTTTATCGCGACGCCCGCGGCCTTCTGCGCCTGGCCGAGCTTGCCCGGGCAGAGCACGACGAGGGTGTTCGGGCCGAGGCCGAGCGCCGATTTCATCGCGTCGGGGTCTATGAATTTGGCGACGCCGCCCGCTATTGCGCCCTCCGCGTCCGTCTTGAACCAGTAGCTCTTGCTGCCCGCGATGACCTCGCAGTCCTCAAGGAGCTTTTCAATCTGCTTGCGCGTGAGCGCGCAGTCCGTCACAGCGACGGCCTTGATTATCTGTCCCTGGAAGGGGGCAAACTCCGTATTTTCAAAAAGCGCCGTCACGTCCTTCGCCGTGAGGTCGATGCGAAGGTCGGGCTTGTCCGAGCCGTAGGTTTCCAGCGCGTCGAGGTACTTTATGCGGCGGAAGGGCGGCTTGGAGGCGACGCTGTAGGTTCCGAATTTCGCGAAAATGGGGGGCAGAACGTCCTCGATAACGGCGAAAACATCCTCCTGCGAGGCAAAGGCCATCTCCATATCGAGCTGGTAAAACTCGCCGGGGCTGCGGTCTCCGCGCGCGTCCTCGTCGCGGAAGCAGGGTGCAATCTGGAAGTATCTGTCAAACCCGGCAGTCATCAAAAGCTGCTTGAACTGCTGCGGAGCCTGCGGCAGCGCGTAGAACTTGCCGGGGTGCTTGCGCGCGGGGACGAGGTAATCGCGCGCGCCCTCGGGCGAGCTGACGGTGAGTATGGGCGTGGTTATCTCGAGGAAGCCGTGGGCGGTCATGGCCTCGCGCAGCGCGGCGACGACATTGCAGCGCAGGACGATATTATCCTTCACCGAGGGGTTTCGCAGGTCGAGATAACGGTATT
>JAEEUX010000082.1 GCA_016290695.1 Oscillospiraceae bacterium | reverse complement strand
TCCGGCGTCGGTTCCGGCGTAGGCTCGGGGGTCGGCTCCGGCGTGGGCTCGGCCGTCGGTTCCGGTGTGGGTTCGGGGGTGGGCTCCGGCGTGGGCTCCGCAGTGGGTGCCGGGGCCGGCTGCGGCGTCGAGGCGGAAACGCTGAGAGCCGCTTCCGTGGGATCCGGCGCGGGAGGGTTTTCGGTCTTCTGATCCATATACCCTGCCAGGCCCAGCACCAGAAAGGCTGCCACCAGCAGCACCGGCAGGACCCACAGGAAACGGCTTTTCCTGCGTGTTTTCTTTTTTGCGCTCATGGGCTTCCCTCCCCTTGGTTCGGGTAACGATTATACCAATCTTCGGTGAAAAATACAAGTCTCCGCCCAGCCGGAGAAAACCGTTCCGGAACCGGGTGCATCCCTTGCCTTTTTCGCCGGATTTTGTTAAAATCCGGGCAGTTTCAAACGGAGGCATGCTGCGCATACTGGTTCGGGACGCCCACAGCGGGCTGAAAACCAGGATCCCGGGAGGTATGCGTATGCTGAGAAGTCTCATTGGTCTCCTGTTCACCGCCGCCCTGCTTGCTTCGGGAGTTCCCGCGCCGGAGAAGACGCCGCCGGAGCTGCCCATCCTCATGTATCACGACGTAAAGACGGAGGGTGCGGGGAAAGACGCGGTGACGCCGCAGGAGCTGGAGGAGGATCTGCGCTGGCTGCGGCAGGAAGGGTATACCGCCGTCACCATGGCGCAGGTGCTGGACTACGTGGACGAGGGACAGCCTCTGCCCGAAAAGCCCGTCATGCTCAGCTTTGACGACGGGCAGCTCAGCTTTTGCGAATACGCGCTCCCGCTGCTTGAAAAATACGATATGTGCGCGATGCTCGCCGTCGTGGGCTCCTACGCGGACGAATTTTCAGCCAGCGGCGACGTTAACCCCGCCTACGCCTACATGAGCTGGGAAAAGCTCGCCCAGCTGTCGCGCAGCCCGCGCGCAGACCTCGCCGCGCACAGCTTTGGCCTTCACTCTCTGCACCCGCGCTGCGGCGCCGCTCCCATGCGCGGCGAAGGGCGCGAGGAATACCGCGCCATGCTGTTTTCGGACCTTCGCAAGCTCAATTTCCGCTTCGGCGCGGCCATGGGGCGCGCGCCCCGCGCCTTTGTCTACCCCTTTGGGCAGTATAACGCCGTGAGCGAGGAGGCGCTGCGTGACGCGGGCTACCTTTTCACCTTCACCTGCGAGGAAAAGCGCAATGAGCTTCGGCGCGGCGGCGGTTTTTTCGCGCTTGGGCGCTTCAACAGGCCCGCTTTCGTTCCCCGTGAGGAATTTTTCGCGCGGGCTTTGACCGACTGAGGCGGTTTTCGACGGTTTCCTCACGATTTTTATTGCCAATATAAGGTTTTTGTGTTATTATATCAATAATATGTAACTGAATATTCAGCACAGGCAACCGAGCCAAACAATTCCCGGCAAAAATCAGAAGGAGGATAACTATGTTTGAAAACTTAGAAGGCTTTTACCCGATAATAGCCGTCGTGGTGATTATCGTCATCCTTTTGCTCGTCGGCTATGTAAAAGCGCCACCCGATCAGGCGTATATCATTTCCGGCCTCAGGAGAAGGAGCAGAATACTTATCGGCCGCGCGGGCATTAAGGTCCCGTTCTTTGAGCGGCTTGACCGCCTCTACCTCGGGCAGATGACGGTTGACATAAAAACAGAGCAGTCTGTCCCGACGAACGACTTCATCAACGTGAATGTCGACGCCGTCGCCAAGGTTCGCATCGCGCCGACGACGGAGGGCATCCAGCTCGCCGCGAAAAACTTCCTCAATAAGCATGCCGAGCAGATCACCTGCGACCTTCAGGATTCCCTGCAGGGCAATATGCGCGAAATCATCGGCACGCTTTCCCTAAAGGAAATCAACACCGACCGCGATTCCTTCTCCGACCAGGTTATGCTCAAGGCGTCGCGCGATATGGATAAGCTCGGAATAGAAATTCTTTCCTGCAATATCCAGAACGTCACCGACGAAAACGGCCTCATCCGTGACCTCGGCGCCGACAACACCTCCCTCATCAAAAAGAACGCCGCCATCGCGAAGGCTCAGGCGGACAGGGACGTTGCCATAGCGCAGGCAGAGGCCGACAAAGCGGCCAACGACGCCCGCGTCCTCGCGGACACGGAGATTGCCCAGAAGAACAACGAGCTTGCCATCCGCCAGTCCGAGCTGAAAATCTCCGCTGACACGAAGAAGGCGGAGGCTGACGCCGCTTACGAAATTCAGAAGCAGGAGCAGCAGAAGAGCATTGAGACCGCCACGGTGAACGCGCAGATAGCCAAAACCGAGCGCGACGCCGAGCTTAAAAAGCAGGAGGTCGAGGTTGCCCGCAAAAAGCTGGACGCCGAGATACGCGCTCAGGCGGACGCCGAGCGCTACAGACAGGAGCAGGAGGCTCAGGCCGACCTCTTCCGCCGCCAGAAGGACGCCGAGGCTCTGCGTTATGAGCAGGAGCAGGCCGCCGAGGCTCAGAAGAAGGCCGCCGAGGCCGCAAAATACGCCAAGGAGCAGGAGGCCGCCGGTATAGCGGCTGTGGGCCGCGCAGAGGCCGAGGCCATTCAGGCGAAGGCTCTCGCGGAGGCCGAAGGTATCGACCGCAAGGCCGAGGCCATGAAGAAATACGGCGAGGCTGCCATGATTGAAATGATTATGAACGCCCTGCCCGAAATAGCGAAGAACGTCGCCGAGCCGCTCAGCAAGGTCGACAAGATTACGATGTACGGCGAGGGCAACAGCGCAAAGCTCCTTACCGATATTATCAACGGCACCACGCAGATAACCGAGGGTCTCACCGCCGGAATGGGCGTTGACATCAAATCCCTTCTCGCGGGCGCGATAGGCGGCAAAATCGCCTCCGCGAGCAAGAAGGAGCCCCCGAGGGACGGCGAAGAAGCAAAGAACGACGCCGAATAATTTTTCCGCATGATATAGCTTAATAAAACAAAAGCGTTCGGTTCCTCGATCGGGGAACCGAACGCTTTTTGCGGCAGAAAATATTATGCGTCGAAGCCGGGGCCCATGGTGCAGAAGGCCATCGTCAGCTCCATATCCGGGAGGCGGTGGCCCTTCTGGGGCGGCATGACCGTCTCCGGCTTGGGATAGGGGAAGTTCATGGCGTTGAAGGCGTCGCTTACGAGGAAGCCCGAGCCGTGCAGCTTCTCGGCGTTGAGCAGGCAATACACCATCGCCGCGCCGCCTGCTTCGGGGGGAACCATGCCGTCGAAGCCGGGCATGGACATCATTCTCTTCATCATCTGCGGGTCAAACTTCGGCATCGGGGGATCGCCCGGCTTGGGCGCGGGAGGCGCGGGCATCTTGGAAAAGTCGATGCGCGCGACGCCTGCGGGAGTTAGGCAGAATACGTAAACGCCCTTGCCCTTCACTTCGTTTGCAAGCGACATGATAAGGCTCGTCGCGGCGGCCTTTCCGGCGGTGTAGATAGTTCCGCCGACCATGGGCGGGCAGTAATGGAACTGCGTCGCAGAGTATGTAACCACGCCGTAGCCGCGCTCTATCATAGCGGGGACGAAGGCCTGGATCGCCATCATCACGCCCTTCGCGGAAATCTGGAACGAGGATTCAAGATCCTCTACCTTGCTCGTGAGGACAGGGCCGTTAAGGCGCATGTTCATCGCGTTATTGATGAGGATGTCCACCTTGCCGAACTTTGCCAACGCTTTCTCCTTCAGGTTATTGATATCCTCCTGAGAGGTGACGTTGACCTTGACGAAAAGGCAGCAGTCTCTGCCGTTTTCCTCGTTTATAACGCGCTGGGTCTCGTTTCCGGCGGTCTCGTTGAGGTCCGCCACGACGACGTTGGCGCCGCTCCACGCGAGAGCGCGGGCATAGCCGAGGCCGACGTTGCTCGCTCCGCCGGTGACGACAGCAGTTTTCCCCGCGAGGCATTCCTCTGTGATGCCGCAGGAGGCGAGGTTACTGAGGTCGATGGGTTCGATGTTCAGAATTTCGCTGGTGACTGTTTTCTTAGCCATTTTTCGTTTTTCCTCCAATATATTATTAATTTTATTAATAAGCCATTTAAACGAATACCTCGGGCGTATTCATGTTCGTTTTGTACATTGTGCTTATTTTACCACTTAATTAAATATATTGCAAGGAAAATTACTAAAACGCTTAATTATTTTTTGTGTTAAAGAGTAAAACGCTTAATTATTTTTAATATTTGCCTCACGCAAGCCCCGGCGGGCACTCTTTCCCTATCCGGCGCATATGCGCGAAATACAGCTCCTCCGTCGCAAGAGCCATTTTCGTGACGGAAAACTTGCAGTCATGCGGGTAAATATACCATGTGTCCTCAAGCGTATTGAGGTCTACGCAATCCCCGAAGCGGCCGAGGTATTCATACTCAATATGGCAGGAATAGAGCGACGGCACGGGCTTTAGCATCTCGAATTGGTCGCCGTCAAAATCCGTGCCGTGAACGGTGAAGCCGTTCATGTCGTGAACGAGCGTTCCTTCTCCGAGACGGATAAATTTCTTCGCGTTCGGCAGCGAATCCACCGTAACGGGCAGCTCGCCGCTTGAATAAGTCCCTGCCTCGACCTCGCGGCGGACGTTCCCCCGCTCCCATTCGTACCAGTCCGGGATATGCGAAAACTCCGTTTCGCCGCTCTGGGCGTGAAGCTCGCCGAGCTCGTCCATCTCCCATGCTTTGCCGCAGTTTTCGCAGTATAGCCGCGTTCCACGCGAGGCCATGGAGAACTCTTCGCCGCAGGCGGGGCACTGGTAAAGCACCTTGTGAAGCCCCTCGGCGCGTTTTTCGTAAGTCACCCTTATCCCGCGCTCGCGCTGCCATGCATAATCATCGTACTGAAAGGCTTCGACGATGCGGCGGTTCAGTTCCTCCACCGGCGCGGTTTTCAGGTATTCCGGCGTGAACAGCAGCGATAGCTCCGCCTCAGTGGGCGCAACGCCGCGGTCATGCAGGTTCCAGAACGGAGAATTTACATGATGCCCGTGGCAGATAAGCGTAACGACGGGGACGTTCAGCAGCCTGCAAAGCTTCCCGAGAGAAGCGGGCAGGACCGCCGTCGTCCCGCAAAGCGAATAGCGCGCCTCGGGGTAAATGACGAGGACGCTGCCGTTTTGTATCGCCCGGCGAAGGTTAAAAACCATCATCGCGTCGTTCGTGAATTTTCTCTTGCAGATGCAGCCGACGTCGCGCAGGAGCTTTTCGCGCCCGATGAAGCCGTCTATCGCGACGACGTAATTGGCGCGCGCGGGCCATATCGCCATGGTCGCCGCCTTGAAGTCCATAAAAGCGTTATGGTTGCAGAGAAGGAGGTACGGCGGCTTGACGCCCTCCATGCCCTTCTTCGTGATTATCGTTTTGTGCTTTACCGTATCTGGCTTGCTCAGGATATAGGTGAGCGGCCTGAGGAACCATTTGGTTTTGCGGGGAGGAGCCTTCATATCGAAGCGTTCTATCTCTTTTTTCATCTGCCCGGCCTCCGTTTAGGGTTCTTTGGTTCGCTTGCCCTCAGTTTAACACATGAGGCAAAGCAAAGCAACACATACCATAGGCAGGTACATTTTGAGCGGTCAGACATTCAAATTGTTACTGGCATTTGTGAAAATAATGTGTTACAATATTTTTGAGCTTTTTAAAAGCTTTATAATACTATTACTATATAGCGAGGGATATATATGATTTGCAGCTACAATATTTTAGCTCCCGTTACCTTCGGCTCCGGCTCCGTCAGCCAGACGGGCAGGATCTGCTCCGAGCTCGGCGGACACAAGGCTCTTATAGTCACCGAAAAGGCGCTCGTCAAGCTCGGCCTCACCGATAAGGTCTGCGCGAGCCTCAAGGAAGCCGGAATCGAATACGCCATCTATGACGGCGTCCTCCCCGACGCGCCCGACACCGTCGCCGCCGAGGGCAAGGAAGCTGCGGTCAAGCTCGGCGCGGACGCCGTTATAGGCGTCGGCGGCGGCTCCACGCTCGATTCCGCGAAGGCTATATCCGTCTATACCGCCACGGGCTGGACGATGGAGCGTTTCATGCAGCCCGGTCCTCCCGTGGATAACCCCAAGCTCATCACCATCATGATCCCCACCACCTTCGGGACCGGCAGCGAGTCTACGCAGATAGCCGTCGTGTCCAACACGAAAAACGGCTATAAGACGGGCATCGGCTGCATCCCCTCCGCCGCTATAATCGACCCCGAGCTTTCCCTCGGCCTTCCGCGCGGCGTCACCGCCTATACCGGAATGGACGCTTTCTCCCACGCGGCCGAGGTTCTTTGCAGCAACGCCGTTGAGAACCCTCATTCCGACCTTCTGGCTTACGACGCCATCGGGCGCATCCTCAAGTGGCTCCCCGTCGCCGTGGAGGATATAAACAACCTCGAAGCGCGCGAAAATCTCGCCCTTGCGAGCAATTTTGCCGGCATCGCCTTTGCCGACGCGATAGTTAACCTCGGCCACGCGATGGCGCACGCCCTCGGCGCCGAGTGCCATATCCCGCACGGCATCGCCTGCGCCTGGGTCACGCCCTGCGTCATGGAGTTCATGGGTCCCGTCTGCGGCGATAAGTACCGCCCCGTCGCGGAGATGATGGGTCTGGACGTTTCCGGCTGCGACGGCGCGGAGGTAGCACGCCGCTGCGCGAGCTTCCTGCGTGATTTCATGAAAAAGCTCGATATTCCCACCTGCACCTCCTTCAAGCTCACCGAGAAGGATTTCCTCGACCGCGCGGATTATGTTAAGAACGAGGCAATGCGCGGCCTCGGCAAGCGCGTTCCGAACGACGAGGAGGTAAGTGAGCTCCTTTCCGCAGTTTACAATAGCTGCAAGTAAATAATACCATTTCGTAAAAGCGGACGTATGCTTCACCATACGTCCGCTTTTTGCGCGCGTGGGCTTCTCCGGGTACGCGCCTAAAAGCAAAGCAGAGCCCCTTCGAGCCCTGCTTTGCTTTTTCCAAAAAACACATCTATAAAAGAGTATGATATTCTAAACCGGAAAGCTTATTTTCTGCCGACGAGAGCGTCGTCCAGCGGTTTTCCGACCTCGGACCTATACTTGTCGTCCTGCGCCTTGATGTGCGCGGGATTGAACAGAATCATGCACAGCAGTGCAATTATGCCGGAAACGCCGACGAGGATGAATACGCTCGTATGACCCTTATAGCCTGTCGCGCCGAAGAGCATACCGGCGACGACCATGGGCGCGGCGGAGCTTATCATGGAGCCTATCGGGCTGGAGAGCGTGAAGACGCGGCTGAAGTCCTCGCGGCGCCAATACTGCGCGGCGTATGAAACGCCGAAGTTCGAGGCGGCGCCCATGAAGAGCGCGACGAAAATCATCGCGACAAGCAGCGCGTAGGCGCTCTGGAAATTGCCGAGTATGCCCGCAATAATCATGAGGCAGGCGGAAATCATCATCGCGCGCTTCGTGCCGAACTTCGTGTCGATAAGGCCGAGGACGAAGCTGCCTATGCAGCCGAAGATCATAATCATTATCATAACGCCCGTGTAGCCGCCGACTGCGCTAAGTTCTGCCTCATATGCGCCGATTATGGCGTTGGACTGGGACATGAGGCCGATGGAGCAGCCGAGAAGCAGGGAAATAACGATGGTAGCGAACCAGAATTCCTTGTTTTTGATGGTGTGGATATAGGTCCAGACAGAGCTTTTTTTGTTCTCTATCTCTTCGAGCATGATTGCTTTTGCAATCTCGGGAGTGAGGTTCTTGTCGTTATCGCGGTATGCGCCGCACTGCTCGGGATAGTCCTTGATGAATATAAGGCCGATGAGCCAGCCCACGACGGATACTATGAAGAAGGGCAGGAACGCGGAGGTAACGTCCGGGAAGCCCTTTGCGAAAACCGCGGAGGCGAAGGGGCCGAGGAGGCCGTTTGCTATCGGGAAGGCGAGCGTCGCTATGCCCATGACGGTTCCCTTTCTCGTCGGGAACCACTGTCCGACGAGGATGCCGAGCGAGAAGGTCGCATAAAGGACGGCGAAGACGTTAATGAGCGCGTAGCAGACGTACCAGCCGGTTCCGGCGGAAAGCGTCATAACGAGCGCCGCGAGGACGAGCGTTATCGCGCCGAGGATGGTTCCGAAAAGCTTTACGTTCTTCATCCTCGAAATGGGTCTGACGAGGATGAGCTGGATGAAGATACCCACGATGGCGCAGATGGAATAGAGCTTTGAAACCGTCTGCGCGCCGCCGTAAAGGTCGGCAAGGATGTTCAGCGGATATTGCGTGAATGCCTGATAGGTTATGTAGGCAATGGCCTGATAGATTATCAGCATCCAGCCTCTGAAGCCGAATCCGATGGAACGTTTTTGCTGCATGATAGATGTCTCCTCTCAAAAAAATTGGTCATTTAGCGGCAATATGTTACATATTTTTTAACCAATTTCATTGTATATTACAGAAGTGTTTTCCGCAAGAAGTCACTTTTTTCTCATATAGTTACCTTCTGGTAATCATGGATTATTTTACCGTTTCTGCGAATTGCCGCAGTGTCGGCGGTATAGCTTGCGTTTCGGGCGCTTTGTCAGGGCTTCGGAGGGCAAGTTGTTCAAAGCTTCGTATAAACATTATATAAAATTTGTTGAATTTGTGTTGAATTCATCGCGGTTTTCATGTAAGATATTTTACAGAAATATTTATTTGCAGGAGGCAATGCATAATGAGCGGTAAAACATATTTAGAACCGCAAACTCTCGTTCCCGTTTATGACGAATGTGACGTTCTTGTCGTCGGCGGCGGCTCGGCGGGGCACTCCGCTGCTGTCGCGGCGGCGCGCGCGGGCTGCAAAAACGTCGTCCTCATGGAGCGCTACGGCTACTGCGGCGGCGACGTGACCGGCGGCTACGTCCTTCTTATACCGAGCCTTTCCTTCCATGAAAAAACCTATGTCCGCGGCATTCAGGAGGAGTGGTTCACCCGCCTTTCCAGGATCCCCGGCGCTGTTCGCGGCCCCGGGCCTGAGCTTGCCGGGATAACCGACCCGGCCGAGATAGCAAAATGGGCGGATTTCGGCGGCGCAACGCATGTTCCCCCCGCAAGAGTCGAGCACGGCTTTATGCTCGACCCGACGCAGCTTAAAATAGAAATGGACGTCATGCTCGACGAGCTCAGCGACTCCATCCGCGTGCTCTACCATAGCTGGGGCGTGAAGCCCATCATGGAGGGCAAGATCTGCAAGAGCGTAATCTTCGAGTCAA
>JAEEUX010000081.1 GCA_016290695.1 Oscillospiraceae bacterium | reverse complement strand
ACCAATAATATATATATTATAGTTTCATAGGCGCACAAAAGAATGAACATTTTGAAAATAATCGGCGTAAAAAAGAAAGGCACAGCTTAATGCCATGCCTTTCTTGCGGATTTCAATATTCCAGAAGCTTAAATTACTTAAGCTCGACCTTTGCGCCAGCCTCTTCAAGGCTCTTCTTGATAGCCTCAGCCTCGTCCTTGGAAACGCCTTCCTTAATCTTTGCGGGGATGGCTTCAACAAGGCTCTTAGCCTCAGCAAGACCAAGACCGGCAACAACTTCACGAACAGCCTTGATAACCTTGATCTTCTCAGCGCCGAAGTCGGTCATGACAACGTCAAACTCGGTCTTCTCTTCAGCAGCAGCAGCACCGGCAGCAGGAGCAGCGGCAACAGCAACAGCAGCGGGAGCAGCGGCGGAAACGCCGAACTCATCCTCAAGAGCATGTACGAGCTCGGAAAGATCAAGAACAGTAAGATTTTTGATTTCTTCAATAAGAGCGGTAACTTTTTCGCTAGCCATTTTAAATTTCCTCCATTAATTAATGTAATAATTTGTGTTTGTGGGGGGCGCTCAAGCTGCGCCTTCGGATTTCTTGTCCGCGATAGCCTGAAGAGCCACCGCAAGACCGCGGATATTTGCGTTGAGTACGTTTGCGAGACCGCTGATGGGAGCGATCATTGTGCCAAGAACCTGAGCGCGGAGAACGTCCTTCGAAGGGAGCTCAGCAAGAGCCTTAACTCCGTTTACGTCGATGATCTTGCCGTCAACTATACCGACCTTGACTTCAAGCTTGGAATCCTTCTTGTCGGCATACTCGCAAATAATCTTTGCGGGCGCGACAGGATCGGAATCGCAGATAGCGAGAGCCGTGGGACCGTTGAGGAAGGAATCGAGTGCGTCGAAACCGGCCTGCTTTGCAGCAAATCTCGTAAGGGTGTTCTTTACTACACAATACTCGACACCGGCGTTTCTCATAGCGCGGCGCATCTGGGTATCGGTGGCAACGTCAGTACCGGAAAAATCGACCAGTACGGCACCCTGAGCATTCTTGAGCTTTTCGGTGAGCTCAGCTACCAAAGCCTGCTTTTCACTCAGAACCTTTGCGTTTGGCATAAAATTTCACCTCCGGGAATTGAAAGATCCGTGGGGGAATATAAAAACCCCCGCGCCAAACGACACGAGGGTTAAACGACCTAAGTAAACGTGATAATAAACTTAAGAAGCTATCCTCGGCAGGACTTACCGATTGCCTGCTGTCTTTGGAACGCTTTAGTACTATACCATGTTTTCTAAGTCTTGTCAACTATATTTTCATAATTTTACAAGGGAGCTTTTATTAGTGGCTTTATAATGCCGTTCTTTTCTGCTGTATCGCTTAGCGCTTTTTATCCGTCGTAACGGTCATAATGGTTGCCGCCCCAGTAAACGCGTTCCTTCACTTCTGCGATGGGCGGAAGGCTCACATCCTTGAATATCCACTTTTTAAATTCCTCAAAGCCGGTGCGGTCAACGATGTAGCCGATATGCTCCTTGTGCTCGACGGCGTTCGGGTCGATATATTCCTCGATATACGCATAGCAATTTTTCACCATCTTGAGGATACTCTCTTCGTCCGCCCACTTGATGAAATCTTCGGCGAGGCGCGGGTTTTTCTTTCCCGTGCGTCCGAGAAGGACAAGGCGGAAATAATGGTTTTCGCTGCGGGTCCAGGCGCGTGTCGGGCAATATGCCACGCACACGCCGCAGCCTATGCATTTAGCCTTGTCTCGCACGACCTTGCCGTTTACGAGGCTCAGCGCGCCGACAGAACGGCGCTTGCAGTAATTTATGCAGGCTTCGCAGGCAACGCAGCGGTCCTTGTCGTACTGCGGCTCCGTCATGCCGATAACGCCGAAATCCGCGAGGCGCACCTTCGCGCAATCGTTGGAGCAGCCGGTAAACGCTATCTTCACATGGCGGTCGTTGGGGAAGATAGCGTCCTCCATTTTCTGCGCGAAGGCCGTCGTATCATAGCAGCCGAAGGGGCAAAGTCTCGCGCCGGGGCAGGCTATTACATTGCGCGTACCGGAGGATGGATAGCCCTTGCCCGGCTCCGTCTGGTTAATGTGCAGCGCGTCGATAATCGCCTGCACCTCGGCGTTTACCTCTTCCATGTCCTCAAGGCGTATGCCGGGGATTTCTATGCCCTGGCGGTTCGTTATATTGATAACGCCCTCGCCGTACTTTTCGGCTATTTCCACAACCTTCTGCATGGAGCCCGCGTCGATAACTCCGCCGGGGATGCGGATGCGGGAGGCCGTTTCGCCGCGCACCTTGGAATAGCGGAACGCGTTCTTTTTGAGTTTTCCTACGTTTACATCCAAATTGCCCATAGCTTACCTCCGTCAGTCCACAAAATCTCTGGCTTCCGCATAGTTGAATACGGGGCCGTCAAGACAGATATACTTGTCGTTTACGCGGCAGTGGCCGCATTTTCCAAGGCCGCAGCACATTTTCCGCTCATGCGAAACGGTGATGTTTTCGTCTGCAAAGCCTTTTTTCTGCAATTCTATAATCGTGAACTTCATCATCGGCGGCGGCCCTACCACTATGGCCTTCGCTGTTTTAACATCCTTTATCGGAAGGCCCTCTATGTATTTTGTTACAAGGCCGACGTTGCCCGTATAGCCCTCCGGCGCGCCGTCCACGGTGAGGGTGAGGTTCACTCGCTCAGCCCAGCGCGCAAGGTCGTCGCGGAAAAGCATATCGTCGGGAGAGCGGAAGCCCGCGACGACGTATTTATCCTTCGCGTTCGGCATGAGACTCAGCGCCTCGATAACTCCGCGCACGGGCGATACGCCCGTTCCTCCCGCGACTACGACAGTCTCGCCCTGCGCGTACTGCGAAAGCTCAAAGCCGTTGCCGTAGGGCCCGCGCAAAAGAAGCGCCGCGCCTTCGCGCCGCTCAAAGACCTCGCCCGTAACGCGCCCGACGCGGCGAATCGTCAGATCCACATAGCCCGGCCCGATGCCGGAAACGGATATGGGCGCCTCGCCGTATTTCGGGATGGAAACCTCAAAGAACTGCCCCGGCCTTACCTCTCCGTCAAATGCCATTCGGAAGGTATATTCCTTCTCTGTGTGCCGGATAATATCCAGAATTTCAGAGGAGAAGGGAATGTAAGGATTATCCATCATTCTGCCTCCTTTCCCGCGTCCTGTGCCGCGGCGCTGACCTTGTTTATTATGTTTGTATAGGAGATATACTCCGGGCAAACGTCATCGCAGCGCCCGCAGCCTACGCACATCTGGAAGCCGAAGCGCTTTTTGAAATCCCCTATCTTGTGCAGAACCTTAAAGCGCATCCTCTCGCCGTTTTTCCTGCGGTACTGCCCGCCGCCGGCGACGTTGGTGTAGCCGTCCACCATGCAGGATGCGGCGACTCTGCGGCGCTCGCCGACCTTACCGTTATCCGTGTAGAAAACATCCTGCATCGTGTAGCATGAGCAGGTCGGGCATACGAAATTGCAGCGCCCGCAGTTTATGCAGCGCGTGTCATATTCGTCCCAAAGCGGACTTTTCAGCACCGCCGCCGGGATGGTCTCGGGTACGGTGACATGCACCTCATTTTCCGTGACATATCGGGGCGTTACCGCTTCCTCCCTGCCTCTCGCCGCGAAGATCTTCGCTATCTCCGCGTCCGGCACGTCCGCGTGAATTTCGTCGCCGACGCGGTCTACGGAAAATGCGTAGCCCTCCGTGGCGCGGTTAGTCCCCATATCCGCGCAGAAGCAGTTTTTGAAGGATTTATCGCAGCCGATGAGCACGAAATTCACGAGCTTGCGGCGGCGTTCATAAAATATATCCTTTGCTTTGCCGTTTCTCAGATATATGGCGTCGAGACGCTCAAGCGCATGGAGGTCGCAGCTCCTGCCGAAGAGCAAAACGGGCTTGGGCTCCAAATCCGCTTCCTTTACCTCCTGCTCCGTGAAGTAAAACAGCGTCTCGGACAGCGGCGTAAGGAATTCCTTGGGCGCGTAATCCGATTTCGCGTCAAGCTCGATCTCAGCCGCGTCCGTCACTTCGCCGTACAAAATCACATCCACATCCGTGAATCGCCCGCCGCCCTTTTTGCGAATCGGCGCGATGATCCTGTATTTATCCCGGAGGGCGGCAATGACCTCAGCGAAGCCCTCCCGCGATACGATATAACCCATAAATTAATTCCTCCTAAACACTTTTCAGTTGTTTTAACGTCCGTTTATCAATTTATGTACGCATTATAACAGATTCGGCAAAACAATTCGGTTGTAATAACAACGAAAATGAAATTATTTATTATCAAGGAGCTTTGAGGGCTCATTCCGCCGGGTCTTTCTCCGCGCCGGGTCTTTCTCCGCCGGTATAGGATACGCCAGATAAAGCTCTCCGCCCGATTTAATTACTTGTGCAGGCAGGACAAGATGAATCATACGGTCTATTCCCGGGCTTGCGAGCCTGACTGCCGCCAGCCTTGTCCCGTCAAGGCTTATCAGTTCGCCGTATTCATTCAGCCGCCGCGCGAGCTCGTCCGTAAAACCAAGCTCGGTAAAATCCATGCGGGCAGGGTTTTCGCGCTGCTCATGGGGATATAGTATTAAAAGAGCCGTGTTTTCGCCTATATTAAGGGCGTCGATTTCGTGTTTTTTAATGTTTTTTTCCAGTGCATAAGCACCATCGCGGGGCATCATCACGCCGAATTTATAATATCCCCCGCCGGGCTTCGGCGCAGCAAGTCTGAACGGTCCATCCGGTACGCCGGAAACCATCGCGCGAAGACGGTATTCCGCGCCGCAATCAAAGATTTCTGCGCCCCCCACGCAGCGCGAGGCATAATAAACGCGCATATACATCACCTCGGCAATATATATGCGCGCACTTGAGCAAATATTGAATTATGAAATGGTATACTCGCCTCTGATGACCACCATCATGTACTCCGTCGCCTTAATGCCTCGCCCGTCTATCGTGACCATATACATATGGTTTTTTACCAGCGACGCACCGTTTTCTAAGGTCGATGCGGTCGTCGTGTCAATAAGTCCCGGCGAAGCAGAAGCGACGCAGGCCGCGCTGCCTACGCGGAGAAGGATTTCGCAGCCCTTTTTACAGGTGATAACGCTGCCCTTTTCGGCGGATATGACCTTATATGTATTAGAACTTGAATTGGATGAGGCCGTCTCAAGTTTCTTTTCAAGCTCCGCAACCTTTTCCTCAAAGCGCTGCTTCAATTCCTCTGCCTTCAGCTCGGAATTTGCGGCTATTTCCTTCTCAATTTCCGGCTTGAATATATCCTTAAGATAGCTGAGCGCGACGAGCGGGTCGTCCGCAGAACCATAATTACCCGCCGCCGCAGAAGCTATTCCGAGGCAAAAAACGAGTACGAGCGCTATGCTCAGAACCGTAATGACTATTTTCTGTAACTTCATTGTAAAATTCCTCCGCACCGCTTTATGCGGCTATCTTTGGCAGGGGCGGGCAAAATGCACGCCCCGCCTTGTATTCAGGTATTTCCGCTCAGTCCGAAACTGACAGCTATCGCATTATCGACGCGGCCCATCAGATTATCGTCAAGCTTCCCCATTCGTTCTCTGAGGCGTTTTTTGTCGATCGTCCGTATTTGCTCGAGCAGAATAACGGAATCGCGGCTCAGACCGTAGGTTTTCGCTCCTAGCTCGATATGCGTGGGAAGCTTTGCCTTATTGATTTGCGATGTAATCGCCGCGGCGATAACCGTGGGGCTGTGGCGGTTGCCAACGTCGTTTTGTACGATAAGAACCGGGCGCATACCGCCCTGCTCGCTGCCGACAACGGGACTGAGGTCGGCATAAAAAATATCTCCTCGTTTTACACTGTTGTTCAAAGCGTTCACTCTCCGGCGGAAGACATAAATTCAGGCTACAAGCAAAATATGTAACCATGTATTGATTCTTCCCTGAAGAGACGGATTATATACAAGGCAGAAGCCTTTTTGTCAGACCTGCAGAGATCGTCTCCCGCAGGAATATTATATGCCGCAGCGGCTCATTCCGTGTAAACCCTAGGAACGCGCGAGGAGACTGAGCAAAGTATCTCATAGGAGATGGTGCCCAGAATATCGGACTGTGTTTCAACGGGAATAGAGCCGGAAGCATCCCTTCCGAAAACAAGCACCTCGTCGCCTATCCGGACATCCTCAGCGCCCTCAAGGTCAACCATGCACATATCCATGCAGATGCGGCCTATCTGCTTTACGCGCTTGCCGCGTATAAGGAATTCTATCTTTCCGGAAAGCAGGCGGTTCAGCCCGTCGGCATAGCCTATGGAAACTACGGCAATACGCGTATCCTTTTCTGCCGTCCAAAGCCGCCCGTAGCTCACTGAGCGCCCGGCCGGAATGGTCTTTATTTCGACCACTCTGCATTTTAAGGACATCGCGGGGATAAGCGAAAGGCCGCCCTTTTCCTCGCAGGGATAGCAGCCGTAAAGGACGATGCCCGGCCTGACCATTCCGTTTTTGGTTTGGGGATAGTTTATCACAGCTCCGCTGTTAGCGCAATGGATAATTTTGAAAGCCGCGCCCCGTGCGCGCTCAACCTCCCTTACAGCGGTGATAAATTCGTTATACTGCGCTTCGGTGTAGGCTTTGTTGTCCTCGCCCGGCATATCGGAAACGGCAAAATGCGTGAACGCGCCTTCAAAATCGAGCCACGGCTGTTTGACCGCCGCCGTAAGCTCGCTTGCGGGCGTGCCGGGAGTAAAGCCCATTCTGCCCATGCCGCTGTCAAGCTTCAGGTGGCATTTAAGCTTTCTGCCCGCCTTCTCCGCCTCGGCTGAGTATTCCTTCGCCGCCGTAAGCGAACCGACGGACTGCGTAAGCTCATACTGAATAAGCTCCGAGGTAAATTCCGGCGGCGTGAAGCCGAGTATGAGGATAGGCAGCTTTACGCCGTTATTTCGCAGATTCACAGCCTCGTCTATAAAGGCGACGGCAAGATAATCCGCGCCAAGCTCCTCGAGCTTTTTCGACACAGCGACAGCTCCGTGGCCGTAGGCGTCGGCCTTGACTATTCCGAGGAAGCGGCAATCCCTGCCTATCTTGTTTTTAATTTCTTTGTAGTTATGCTCGAGAGCCGAAAGTGAAACCTCCGCCCAACAGCGTTTCATTTGTTCGTACATTGTTTTCTTTTAGCACTTCCTTAAAAATCTATGTAAACGAGCGTTTCTCCATCCACGGAACATTCTGCATTATTAACCTCACCGTCGCATGAAAGCCAAACGGCGCAGATTATTCTATCTCCGTTCTCCGTTTCGCCGCAATCAAACTCTGCGAAAATGTAATCCTTCCCGTCGACTCTTTCAGCTCGGCATTCATTTATATACGCCGAGCAAATCGTTTTCAGCACGAACGGTATTACGGCGGCAGGGCTTAGTCTTTCGTCATACAGCTCCGGCAAAATGAGGCTTATGCCTTCATACTCGGCACTCAGTTTTCCATCCTTCCCGAAGCTTACGCTTATCCCGCTTATTTCCTCCGGCTTCGTTATTTTAACGCGGCCGGTATCTCCGTTTCCCGTGTACTCAACAGAAAAATCATAGCGTTTATCCTTAAGTTCCTCGCGGATATCGGCTGATATAGAAAAGCTCTCCGATTCGATATATTTCGTTCTTATTGTAAGAAACTCTTCGCGAACGTCCTCCCTCGCGCAGGAGGAAAGAGTGCAAGCAATGATAAGGATTATCGGCGCGATTTTTTTCATTTCAAACGTCAGCTCCCCTGCAGGAACGCCTCCGGCAGAGAAGTGATAATATCATCCGGCGTCATAGAATATTCGCCATACTTTGCCGCCGCGATGTCCCCGGCAAGTCCGTGCAGGAACACTCCGAGCGGAACCGCCGAAGCCAAATCCTCCTGCATGACGAGCGCCGCGATTATGCCTGCTAAAACGTCGCCGCTGCCGCCCTTTGCCATGCCGGAATTACCGGCGGTGTTCACAAAGCAACGGCCGTCTGGAAGCGCCGTAACGCTCCTGTGGCCCTTCAAAACAACGGTGCAGGAATGGCACACGGCAAAGTCTCTCGCCGCAGAAACGCGCCCCATGGAAATATCGCCGCCGAGCCTTTTAAACTCGGCCTCATGCGGGGTAAGTATGACGGGACACTCTGCCCTGTCCAGTAAATCTATATTGCCGGAAATATTATTTATTCCATCCGCGTCTATAATAAGCGGGATTTTGGAGTTTTCAAGAATAAAGCGCTTTAACTGGCTCTGCGCTTCTCCCGTCCCGAGGCCGGGCCCGACGAGGCAGGCGGTACAGGTGGCCAGCTTCGCCGCAATCAGCTCAAGCGCAGCCCCGGAGCCGCCGTCTATCTTTCCGTTTTCCGAAGGAAGCGGGAACGGCATCGCCGACGAGCACTTAAGCGCCTCGATTTCGTAAATATCCGACGGAACGCCGAGGTAAACAAGGCCGCTGCCGCTTCTCACGGCGGCGGAGGCCGCAAGATACGGCGCACCCGTGAAGCCGACGCTGCCGCCGAGGATAAGGAGCTTTCCAAAGGTACCCTTATGGCTGAGCTGCGGGCGTATGGGAAGAGCCGCTCTTGCCTCGTCCATTCCGAAAAGATAATTTTTTGACTCGCTCAAAATCGCCTCGTCGGCAAAAATTCCGATATCGGCCACATGGACTTCCCCGCTGTAAACGCAGCCGGGCTCGATGAAAAGCCCCGTTTTGGGAAAACCGAAGGTAACGGTTTCGTCCGCCTTTACCGCGCAGCCGAGGACTTCGCCCGTGTCGGCGGAGACGCCGCTAGGTATATCGGCTGACACAATGGGAACGCTCCCCGCGTTTATAGCGCGGATTATCTCCGCCATGTCCTCGCGCACGGGCTTATTGAGTCCCGTGCCTATGAGCGCGTCTATAATAACGCCGGAGCTCAGCGCGAATTGAAGCTGTTCCCCGCCAAAATACACCTCCGCGTCGCCGCCGTATTCGCGCAGGCGGCGCAGCATTTCGCGCGAGTCCTCGGTGAGCTTCGCTTCGCTGCCCACGAGGAAAACGCGGACGGTATATCCGCGCGAAAGCATTATCCTTGCCGCGCATATCCCGTCGCCCCCGTTGTTGCCGCAACCGCAAAACACGGCTGCGCGCATATTATCCGTGGTAAGGCGCGCCATCGCGGCCTCCGCGAGCGCGCGGGCTGCGTTTTCCATAAGCAGCGTCGAGGGGACGCATCGGTTTTCTATCGTGTTCCTGTCAAGCCTGCGCGAAAGCTCAGAATCGACAAGCTTCATTGAACTTCCTCCGGCGAGGCCTCCTCCTTTGGCAGCGTGTAATCCATTCTCGCGCCGAGGA
>JAEEUX010000080.1 GCA_016290695.1 Oscillospiraceae bacterium | reverse complement strand
GTAAGTGAAGCGGTTGACGCAGTCGGCAACTGGTTCGCGGATACTTTTGGCGGCGGTGGCAGTCCCAATCCGAATAAGCCGGATGATGATATTGCCAAGAAGTTGGCAGAAAACTACAAATTAAGTAAAAGCCGATATAATGATCATATATTAGAAAGACACGGTCCCAAATCTACAACTGCCAACTGTGCCACATTTTAATTCAGATTTTAATATCAGAGAAGGTATAGATAGCACATTAAAAGGCAATGATTCTGTTATAAAGCCCAATACAAACGGAAGAGAGGGATCTATTTTTGAAAAAACATTTTCATCTTCAATAGGAACTAGTAGAAATGGAAAATTGTTATATACTTTAAAAGTTGTACTTGACCTTGCAGGAAATGTTATTACTGCATATCGGATATAAGGAGTATTACATGAATTTTTACATAGGCAATTCGGTAAAAATAATCAAACGAAATTATAATGCATATAACGTCAGTTTTGATGCTGAACTGTGCGAACATATTTATCAAAAAAGCAAAAATATTTCCTTTAGCATGCAAAAGTTGTTTGATATCGATCCATATAATGATGTTGTAATTCCTAAAAATGATCTTCCCGAAATAATTGATATATGTGATTATATCTTATCTTCAGACATGATTAAAGATTATGAATATGAAGAGCCTGAAGAGGGAATGGAAGAGGTAAGAAGTTTGAAAAGAATCGCTGAGGAAGCGTTGGCAAATGACTGCGGACTTGTTTCCATAGGAGACTGAAATTGTATAATAATTTAACTTCTACGCCAAGAACGGCCGTCTCATCGGCGAGACGAAGGGCGGCGACAGCGTCAGCTACGGCAACGGCGTAAAGCAGAGCTACACCTACAACGCGGCGAACCTCGTCACCGGGATCATCACCGCGAAGGGCTCTACGAACCTGAAACAGGAAACGTACAGTTATTACGCGGACGGAAACCGCAGCAGCGATACGAGCTTCGCGGGCAACACGGTCGCGACGGCGTATGACGCCCTCGGCAGGCTCACGAACGAGCACAGTACCGGCGTGAACGTTTACGACAAAACCTAAGGACGTCAAAGCCACCCAAGCCGCTGCCGGGCATACGACGCCGGCAATGACCTTGCGGTATTATGTCAAGGGCAGGATGGGAATGAATTATACGGCGGATGTAATCGATGAAGCATACTGCTGAAACGCTTGAAATGCAAACTCTGAGTATCGTTTTGAGCCGAAAAATTGCAAAATAATTGCAAACCCCGAGCGCCTCGAAACCCTTTATTATCAACGGTTTCAAGCATTTTCAAAACCTCAAAATTGCAAAAAAGTTGCAAAAACCCTCTGCTCTATAAAGATGAGATCAAACGCTACATAACAAAATAGGCATAAAAAAGCCCGATTTCAGCCTAAAAAGACCAAAATCGGGAACTTTTTCAATGGAGCTGCTGACCAGATTTGAACTGGTGACCTCATCCTTACCAAGGATGCGCTCTACCGACTGAGCTACAGCAGCATAATGGCGACCGAGAAGGGGCTCGAACCCTCGACCTCCAGCGTGACAGGCTGGCGTTCTAACCAACTGAACTACTCGGCCACGCAGCTATATTAGATTACAATATAAAATCGGTTTTGTCAAGAGAAAAAGACAAAAATTTTGCTTGCTTTTCAAATTTTTTTCTGAGCATTGAAATCACGGCGCTTTTCGGCGGCTTGAGAATGAATGCGGCGAGCGTTATGTATGCTGAATGGAGACGCCCGCAACTACGCATAGCGAGTAGAACGCGGAACGGCTCGGGAAAAGCCGGCAACGCGGTGCTGAGGGCTATTCTAATAACTGAAATAACATTAGCCGTTTCGTCATGCGTTAATGGGAAACTCCTTCGTGCGGGGAATTGCGGAGGGAGTCAAAGCGCGGCCCGGGCGGAGCCTCAAAGCGGAGTTTTTCGCCCGTGAGCGGGTGGATGAGGCTCAGAATTTCGGCATGCAAGAGCTGCGCTTTTATGCCGAGATGCTCAGACAGAGCGCGCGAGGCCGGGGTATAATATAGACCGTCGCCGAGCAGGGGACAGCCTATGGCGAGCATGTGGACGCGGATCTGGTGCGTGCGCCCGGTTTCGAGACGCAGGCTTATCAGACTTCTGCCCTCAAAACGCTCTATAACGCGGTAATGAGTTATTGCGGGGCTGCCGTCCGGCGCCGTAACGCGCCGCATTTCGCCCTCCCGCAGACGCCTTATGGGCAGGCTTACAGTACCCTCATCGTCCTGCGGGTAGCTGAAAACGCCCGCAACGTAGCGCTTTTCCATTTCAGCGGTGCAAAATAGTGCCTTGGCGTAAGAATTCTTCGCAAAGAGCACAATGCCGCTGGTGTCGCGGTCAAGGCGGTTCACGGCATGACAGTTATCTCCGCCGCCGGAGACGATATGCCCCAGCGCGAAATTGGCCAGCGTACCCGTATAGCGCGAATGGGAGGGATGCGTCAGCATGCCCTCGGGCTTATTCACGGCGAGGATCAGTTCGTCCTCATACAAAACGTCGAGCGCGGCTTTTTCCGCCGGGAAATCGGCGGATTCGTCCGGTAAGACGAGTTCCAGCCGGTCACCCTCGGAGACCGTGCGCGTAACGAACACGCTTTCTCCATTTAAGCGAACGTCGCCGGTCTGCTTAGTCCTTCTCAGGAGCGACGCGGAGAGCTGAAAACGGCAACGGAGAAGATGCTTTATCATCTTCCCCGCGTCTTCTTCTTTCACAATATAATCAAACTTCATCTTGCGTTTCAGGCTCGGCTTCGGGCTCGGCTTCCGGTTCGGGTTCAGACTCTGCTTCGGGAATGTCCGGGCTTTCTTCGGGCTCGGACTCGGGCTCGGACTCAGGTTCTGGCTTCGTGTCGGGTTTGGGCGCGGCCTTCGCTATGGTATGCGTCGTGAGATAACTGTGCCATGTGGAATAATCCGAGGCATTCAGGTGAACTCCATCGCCCGTTGCTTCCGAGGGGAGATAATTCTCTGCGTCTGCAAAGGCGGCGAAGGTATCTACGAAGAAGGCCTTTTTCTCGGAGGCGAGAGCCTTAAGCTCGGCGTTAAAGGCGAGAACTTTTTCACGGGTAATGGACGAACCGCTGCTGGATCTATTTTTGCTCACTGGCAGGATGGACTGGATGTATATGTCCGCATTCGGCTGAATTGCGGCAATCTTGTCGATTATTCCGGCGAAACGCTCATGGAAGGTAGCAGGCGTTGTCCATAGTTCGTTTACGCCGAGCATGATGTATACCTTTTTGAACTGCTTCCGGCTGAGCGCGTCCAAAAGCGTGATGTACGAGCCGTCGGAAAGCTGATAGCTCTGCTTAACGTCGATATCAAAGACTGATATGCTCGTCGCGGCGTAAAAGCTGCCAGCTGCCAGATGACCGTAAAGATTGAGACCGACGGTGAGAGAATTGCCGACAAAAGCAGCGTCGGCGAACCAATCGTCGCTGACTGCCGCGGAATAGGGGACCGTGTCACCCCAGGCAAAGCTGAGCGCTGTGCCGCTGCCGGATTCAAAGCCCGTAAAAGCCCCGGCAGGGAGCTCCGCTGACTGCTGTGGCGGGAGAGAAAGCGGAACCCCAGGCTCGGCATAGGGAAGCTCGGAGACTTCACTATCCGGCAAGGCCGAAATTTCGCTCACTATGGGAACGAGGGCTGTTTCCTCCGGCGCAGGCTGCGCCTCGGGCTCAGCGCTCGGCTGAGCGGAAGGCTCGACGGACTCGGGAAGCGCGGAAAGGGTTTCCTCATCAGACAGAGACGATGAAAACACCTCGTTCTGCGCCGCTTCGTCAGAAGGGGATAAATCTCGGCGTGCGGAGGAAGGCTTGCGCGAAGGAAGGGGCGAAACGGGCTCGCTTTCTCTTCCTCTCAAAACGGAGAAAGGATTGTGCCCGAGATTATGTTCAATTTCAGAGGAGGACGCCTCTGCGGAATACGCGGGTGCGGACTTGGTCTCTGATTTCTCACCGGGAAGAACCATAGCTGCCGCGACAATGGCGAGCATAAAAACGAGAGAGAGAATGCGCGTCAGGACGCGGCGGAATTTATTATAGTTATTAAACAAAATAACTTCTCCTCAAAGCCGCCTTTTTCGCAAAACCTCATGAAAACGGATGGTTAAGATGAAAAAAACGGAATGCACTTATGTAACCCAAAAATCAGGGTTTACCCATAGATATAGTATCAAATAGAATTTTGAATATCAACTGTTATTTTAATTTTATCTATTTTATTTTCTTATTATTCCTTATGTAAACCTGTTTTGGACATATCCTCCATAATTTGTCACGATGCATATATATTGCCGCTGAAGGTGCGGCAATATTGTAAAAAACGCTATTGACAATCGCTTCGCCACAGGTTATATTTGTATCACAACTTGATAAGGTAAATGTATCTTCAGGGCAGGGTGTAATTCCCGACCGGCGGTAAAGTCCGCGAGCCTTTTGGCAGAATCGGTGTAACTCCGATACCGACAGTATAGTCTGGATGAAAGAAGATGTGTTTCATCTGCACTTCCTTTTCCATATAAAGATGTTACACCTGAAGGCACAATTTGCCCGCAGGTGTATTTTTTATGGACTTTTTGGTCCGGAAAGGAAAATTTATGTCAAGCTTAACCACTTCCGCAGCGGCTCCCCGCATCACGGGGACGAAACTCTGGGTGAACCTCGCGATGTTCTCCGCGGTTTCCCTCGTAGTTACTTACCTCTCGAAGCTCATCCCCATCTCAGTTCTCGGCTTCCTGCACTTTGATTTTAAGGACGCGATAATCGTTATCTCCGGCTTCCTGTTCGGCTTTTTGCCGGCGGCGGCGGTTACGGTCGTCGTCTCCTTCATCGAGATGCTCACCATGAGCAGCACGGGTCCCATCGGTATGCTGATGAACGTCATCGCTTCAGCGGCCTTTGCCTGCCCCGCCGCTTTCATCTATAACCGTAACCGCTCCATGAAGGGGGCCATTATCGGTCTTGTAACGGGCGTCGTCTGCATGACGGTTATGATGCTCCTTTGGAACTATCTCATTACACCGCTTTATATGGAGACTCCCCGCGAGGTTATTGCATCCATGCTTGTGCCGGTTTTCCTCCCCTTCAATCTCATTAAGGGCGGGCTTAACCTCGCGCTTACGCTCATTATATATAAGCCGCTGGCAAACGTCCTGCGCAGGGCGAATCTCGTCGAGGCAGGGAACACGGAGTCGGCAAGCACGCGCCATATAGGTTCCATCATCGTCGGCGCGATCCTCCTTGTGAGCTTCGCGCTTCTGGCTCTCGTTATTGCGGGCGTTATCTGATACAGCCTCCAAAATTCGCATATTTTGTCCCTTTGCCGATTTTTCCGGCAAAGGGACTTTTTTATCAGCATTTGCCAATTTGTGCAAAATAGACAAATAATCGCATAACTTTTCACATCTCGCCATATTGTCATTTTGAACAGTAAAGCCTAAAATAGTAGCTGTATAATTATGCGGATTTGTAATGCAAGCAAAACGGAGGTACTATCCTTGAAACAGTTCAAATGGGCGATAGACTGGATGGGTAAATACAAGATACGCCTCGTTATCGCTATGGCGCTCAATATAATAGGCGTCTTTCTCATGACAATGGAGCCTTACATATTCTCGGATATAGTGGACAATATCCTCATGCCGCAGAGGTTTGAACGGCTTCTGCCGATGCTTGGGCTGACCCTGCTCGTCGGCCTGGCATTCTCCGCCTGCCGCTATTTCACGAACATTCTCGCGCAGCAGGCCTCGGAAAACGCCGTCATGCGCCTCAAGGGAGCGCTTTTTCGCAAGCTCATGACGCTTACGGTGGATTATTATCGCGAGAACAAGGCCGGAGACATTATTAATAAATGCACGGGCGATATAGAGGTGATTAACCACGTTCTCTGCTTCGTTATCCCGAAAATAGCCGAGTTCGTGCTCATGCTCACCGTGGCGATAATCGTTTTCATGAGGATAAGCTGGCAGTATACGCTTATCCTGCTCTGCGTTACGCCCTTCACGGCACTTGCCGCGAACAAGCTTGGCAAAAAGCTGCATCCGGCCTTCAAAAAGGTGCGCAAGCAGCTGAGTAACCTCAACGCCGTCGTCGCGGAAAACATAGCGGGAAACCGCGTGGTGAAGGCCTTCGTGCGCGAAGACTACGAGATGAAGAAGTTCAGCGAGGAAAACCTTGCGTTTAAGGACAGAAACGTGGACGCGGCGATGATATGGCTGCGTTACGGGCCCATCCTCGATTCGCTGGCCTCGCTCATTACGGTAATAAACCTCACAGTTGGCTCTATCCTCGTTATAAAAGGCGCTATCACGCTCGGCCAGCTCACGCTTTTCCTCACCTTCGCCTGGACGCTGAACGAGCCGCTGCTCATGCTCGGCATGCTCATTAACGACATTCAGCGCTTCCATGCCTCAATGGAAAAGGTGCAGGAGCTTTATTATATGGACGTAAACATAACTGACCCCGAGGAGGACAAAAGCCCCGAGACGGTCAACGGCAGGCTCGACCTTGAGCATGTTACGCTTGAATACGGCTCTGTCAAGGCGCTTGACGATGTTACGATGCACATAGCCCCTGGCCAGACCGTGGGCATAATGGGCGCGACGGGCAGCGGCAAGACCACTATCGTGAACGTAATCGACCGCTTTGCCGACGTTTCCTCAGGTTCGGTGATGATAGACGGCGTGGATGTGCGCTCATGGTCGCTCAAAAAGCTGCGGCAGAGCGTCGCCGTGACGATGCAGGATGTTTTCCTCTTTTCCGACACCGTGGAGAGCAATATTGCATACGGAGTCCCGGAAACGGACATGGAAAACGTACTGTCCGCCGCCACAGTTGCCGATGCGGACGAATTTATTTCCGCGAACCCCGATAAGTACGATATGATAGTCGGCGAACGCGGAACGGGCCTTTCCGGCGGGCAGAAGCAGCGCGTCAGCCTCGCCCGCGCGATAGCGAAGAGGGCACCCGTCCTCATCCTTGACGACACGACCTCCGCCGTGGATATGGACACGGAGAAGTATATCCAGAAACAGCTTGCCGCCATGCCGCGAAAGAGCACGACGATAATCATAGCCCAGCGCGTTTCCTCCATCATGCACGCCGACCGCATATATATCATGGATAAGGGCCGCATAATCGAAGAGGGCAGCCACCGCGAGCTCATGCAGAAAAAGGGCTATTACTATAAAATTTGTATGCTCCAGAACGGACTCAGCGAGGAAGGAGGCGAGGACTGATGGCCAGAAACAAGTATAACATCGACGAGGAGCTGGACGCCCCTTTTAACTGGCCGCAGTTCAAGCGAAGCCTCGTTTACGTCAAAAAATACCGCAAGCAGATAGCGGCGATGTTTGCACTGGCGATTCTGGCGAGCGTACTCGCGCTGTTCAGCCCGAGGATACAGGCGCTTATCATCGACGATATGATACCCGGCGGAACGGATTACATAACGAAAATTATCCTCCTCGGCGCGGGCTACTTCCTTATAAACATCGCAAACGTGTTCATAAACCGCCGCAAGGGCGTCATAAGCGTTACGACGAGCCAGAAGATGACCGCCGATATGCGAACGGACGTTTATGCCCATCTGCAAAAGCTCGGCTTCGATTATTACGACAGCCGTCCCCACGGGAAAATTCTCACGCGCGTTATTAATTATGTTAACAACGTCTCGGACTTTCTCACGAACGGCCTCGTGAACGCTATACTCGCGATGCTGAGCCTTGTTATAATCCTCATCTTCATGCTTTCGCTCAGCCCGAAGATGACGCTCGTCGTTCTCGCGGGGCTTCCGTTTTTCATCCTCTACGTCATCCTGACCAAGCCCATGCAGCGCCGTTACCGCCAGAAGGCGGCGAACAAGCAGTCGAACGTGACGGCGTATCTCTCCGAGAACATAAACGGCGCGAAGGTGACGCAGGCCTTTGCGCGCGAGGATATGAACAGCGGCATTTTCGACTCGCTCCTGAACGAAAACCGCATATATAAGCTCAAGGCGGCCTACGTAGCGCACGGGATGTACCCTATAGCGGCGATGCTCATGCGCGTCGTTAAATGCGCCATCTATGTCGCGGCGGTGTATTTTTTTCGCGACGATTTCATCAAGGACGGCGTCGTGCAGATAGGCGCGATAACGGCGATGGTGAGCTACTCGAACCAGTTCTGGGCGCCTATTATGCAGATAGGCAACATCTATAACCAGCTTATGGACGCCATGAGCTATCTTGAGCGCATCTTCCAGGTTCTCGACGAGCCTGTGAGCGTTGACGATAAGGAGGGCGCGCAGGAGCTGCCCACGATAAAGGGCGACGTGCGCTTCAATAATGTCCTGTTTGAGTACGAAAAGGGTATCCCGGTCATCAAAAACGTGAGCTTTTCAGTGAAGGCGGGCGAGTCCATCGCCCTCGTCGGCCCCACGGGAGCGGGAAAGAGCACGATAGTGAACCTCATTTCGCGCTTTTATAACGTGACGGGGGGCACAGTGACTATAGACGGGCACGACCTGCAGGGCGTCACGCTCGAATCGCTGCGCCGCCAGATGGGCGTTATGCAGCAGGACACCTTTATCTTCTCCGGCACCGTGATGGACAATATCCGCTACGGGCGTCTCGACGCAACGGACGAGGAATGCATAAACGCGGCAAAGGCCGTCCACGCGGACGATTTTATAAAGGACATGGAAAACGGCTACGAGACTGAGACAAAGCAGCGCGGCGAGGGCCTTTCGGCCGGGCAGCGGCAGCTTATCTCCTTCGCGCGCACGCTTTTGAGCGACCCGCGCATCCTCATTCTCGACGAGGCGACCTCATGCGTGGACACGAACACCGAAAGGCTTGTTCAGGAGGGCATTTCCGCGCTGCTCAAGGGGCGCACCTCCTTCATCGTGGCACACAGACTCAGTACGATACGGAACTGTGACCGTATTTTCTACGTAAACGGCGGCGTTATCGCCGAGGAGGGCAGCCACGATGAGCTAATGGCGAAAAAGGGTCTCTACTATAACCTTTACACGAGCCAGATACGCGAATTTATGAGCGAGGGCGCATGAAGAACCCCGCCGCGTTATTTTTCGTCTTGAAAGATTGCAAAACCCGTACAATTACTATATAATTACTCCTGTGTGCGCGCATAACGCACAGGGAAGGAACAGTTATTCATGGTATACGGCAATATTCTCGAAGCCATCGGCCACACCCCGATGGTGAAGCTGAACCGCATCGTGCCGGAGGGCGCGGCGGACATTATCGTTAAATTTGAAGGGCTCAATGTGGGCGGCTCGATAAAGACGAGGACGGCCTACTGCATGATAACAAAGGCCGAGCGCGAAGGGCGCATAGGGCCGGACAGCATAATCGTCGAG
>JAEEUX010000079.1 GCA_016290695.1 Oscillospiraceae bacterium | reverse complement strand
TGGCCGCCTTCCTTTCGGTTTTCGTATCCCGTGTCGCAGGTGTAAGCCAGTGACCGAGGGGTAAACATGTTATTATTGTGCGCCGCAACTATATGGCATCGCCGGGGAAATAACCCTCACACCGGTCGGGCCTTCAATAGCTTTCGACCACCCTCAGGCGCTCGCCCTCGAGCTTCACCAGAAAGCCGCCGCAGTTTTTCACCTGCCAGCCGTAATACTCCCGCTCGGGGAGGCCGAGAGCGCTCATCACGGTCATTATCGTGCCGCCGTGGGCAACTATCGCGGCGCGCTCGACCCAGTCGCCGTTCATGAGGTCAATGAGAACGTCGCCGAAGGCAAGCATCGTCCTTTCGGCTGCCTCCGCCTTGCTTTCTCCGCCGGGGACGGGGCCTTCGCCGCCGCTGTCGAGCCAGCGGATATAATCGGGGTCGTCCTTCAATTCATCGTAGCTTTTGCCCTCGAACTTGCCGAAATCCGTCTCGCGCAGGCCGCCGATTATCACGGGCTCGACGCCCGGAAAAAGCAGGCCCGCCGTCTCGCGGCAGCGGCGCATGGGGCTTGAATACACCCTCTGCACGCCGGGAAAACGCCCCGCCGCCTCCTTGGCCAGCGCGACACCCTCCGCGCAGAGCGCTTCATCCGTGCGCCCGACGTATTTCCTCGCGAGGTTCCCTGAGGTTATCGAATGGCGAATAAGCAGTAATTCCATCGCGCCGCCTCATTTCAAACGCATGGCGATGCCGCAGAGGACGCGCTCGACGCGTTCGGCCTTCTTCGCAAGCTCGCAGCAAATGCGCCCCACGCGCTCGCGCCATTCGCGCTCGAACGGGTCTATGGGGACGACGCCTCCGCCGATTTCATCGCAGATGATTATAATATCCGGGTTCGCGGAAACGAGGGCGTTTACCTCGTCCTCCGGCGACCTTCCGGCGCGGAGGCTCGCGGCGACAGCGTCGTGCAGGCCGTAGAGCGCTTTAGCGCCCGCCGCGCCCGTAAAATCTCGCGCGATGTCCGAGTCCGTCAGTGAAAAGCGGCTTTTCGCCCAGTCAAGCTTGCCCTGAGCCCTGCCGCCGATGATAAGTATCATAACAAATCTCTCCTAAACGATTGCCGCTATCTTCTGCGCGAAAACCGCCGCGGCGAGGCAGATAAGCTCGCAGAGCTGGAGGAACCAGCCCGCCGTGTCGCCCGTGATGCCGCCGAACTGCCTGTACGCAAAGCAGCGGTAGAACGCGAAAAACGCCAAGCCCGCGACTATGAGCGCCGCCCCCGCCACAAGCTGCGCGCAAACCGCCGCAGCCGCGCAAAGGCACAGCCACAGAACCATCACCACGCGGACGGACTTCGTCTGCGCCGCCTTTGAAAAGGTTGCCAGCAGCCCGCCCGTTCGCGCCGAACGGAAGCTCACGACGGCAAGCCCGCTGAACGCGCGCGACAAAACGGGTATCACCGCCAGCGCAAGCATCGTGGAGAGCTCCCGCGCGCACTCGCTCCAAAACGCCGCCAGAAGCAGAAAATAAGCGCAGCAGCATATAACGGCGAAAGCGCCCGCGCCGGAATCCTTCATGATCTCAAGCTTGCGCTCCTTCGTCTGATGGGAGGCCAGCGCGTCGCAGCAATCGCAGAAGCCGTCCATGTGGATGCCGCCGTTCACGGCGACGGGCAGGAGCGCCGCGCCCGCGGCAAAGAGGAACGCGCCGATGCCGAGAACGCCGCAGAGCCAGCACCAAAGCAGCAGCGCCGCCCCCTCGATAACTCCGACGAGCGGGAAAAAGCACATGGCGTAGGCCATGTTTTCATCGCGCCACTCCACCAGCGGGACGGGGATATGCGAATACATTAAAAAAGCCATGCAAACCGAACGCAGCAGCTTCATAGGCTCGCTCCTTTCCAAAGGACGGGTATGCCGCAGTTTACTTCAATGAGCCTGTCCGCGCGCGCGGCGACGGCGCAGTTTACTTCTCCGAGAAGGTCTATGTAGCGGCCCGTGTCGTCGCCGTAGGCTTCACCCGAGGCGAAGACCTCGTTCGTAACGACGACGAGCTCGGAACAGCGCGCGGCGAGCCCTTCTACGCCCGCTAAAATGGCGCTCTTTGCCCCCTCGAAGCCCGCGCCGCCGAAGCATTCGTTCGCCGCGAGGTTAGAAAGACATTCAAGCAGGACGGCGCAGCCCTCGGGAACGGAGACCTCCGCCAGCGCGACGGGGGCCTCTATCGTCTCAAAGCCCTTCTGCGCGCGCATAGCCCTGTGCCGCGCCACGCGCGCCTCACCCTCGTCGTCGAACACCTGCATTGTGGCGATATAAAAGCGCGGCGATACGCCGGAGGCGACTAAAATATCCTCCGCGTACTGCGATTTTCCGGAAGCGGAAGCCCCGGTGACAAGCGTGAACATATCAGCTCAGCCTTTCGTAGGCTTCGATGTTTATATCCTCAAAGCTGCTCATGCCGTTATAGACGGCAAGCGCCATGTCGAGCAGCGGGATGACCGCGACGGCGCCCGTCCCTTCGCCGAGGCACATATCGGCATAGAGGAAGGGCCTTGCGCCGAGAGCCTCGGTGAGCATCCTTCCGGCGGGCTCCTTCGAGGCGTGGCTTGCGATAACGTAATCGGCCACGGTGGGGCAGATGCGCTCGGCGACGAGCGCGGAAACGCAGGAAATAAAGCCGTCTGCAAGGACAGGTATGCGGTAGACCGCTCCGCCGATGAACACCCCGGCGAGACCCGCTATGTCGAGCCCTCCGACCTTGTGGAGAACGTCAATCGCGTCGCTCGCGTCGGGCTTATTGAGCGCTATGGCGCGCTCTATTGCGGCGATTTTGCGCGCAAGGCCCTCGCTTGTGAGACCCGCGCCGCGCCCCGTCACCTCGGCGGCGGGCTTATTGAGGAGTACCGACGTTATGGCGCTGCTCGTCGTCGTGTTGCCGATACCCATTTCTCCGGTGGCGAGGAGATTAACGCCGCGCGCGGCAAGCTCGCCCACGACCTCGATGCCCGTTTCGATCGCCTTAACCGCTTCCTCGCGCGTCATGGCGGGGCCCTGCGTCATGTTCGCCGTCCCGCGCCGGACGCAGCGCTGGAGTATCCTTTCGCCCGTGACGGGCTTGGCTACGCCTATGTCCACGGGGACGACCTCCGCCCCCGCCGCGCGCGACATGCAGCATACGCTCGTGTTGCCGCTGGACATATTCTCCGTGACTATGGCCGTTACCTCCTGCCCCGTCTGCGTAACGCCCTCGGCGACGACGCCGTTATCCGCGCACATCACGACGACGGCGCGCTTTGAAATATCGGGCGAGGCCGTTTCCTGGACGGCGGCGATGCGGCACACGGCCTCCTCCATTAGCCCGAGGCTGCCTATGGGCTTTGCTATGCTGTCCCAGCGCTTCTGCGCGGCGGCGCGCGCCGCTTCGCCGCCGGGCTTTATCTTTGCGAGAGCTTCGTTCAAGGTCATATCTTATATCCTCCGCTTGAGAATGTTGTTTTTTCAGCGTTATCTATTATATGACGCTTTTTTCGTTTTGTCCATTGCCTAAGCGTTATAATGGGATTATAATGTGTACAGTATTATACAGGGAGGCGTATTTTTTTGTATAGATTAATGAACGCGGTGAGCGAGGAGCATTGCCTTCGCCCCTTCGCCTCCTGCGAGGATTTCCGCGCGATGTTCGCTTCCGCGGGCTGCGACGGGGTGGAGGTCATACGCGACGGGGAGGACGAGCGGAAAATCGTCCTGCCGGAGTATGTTATCGGCTGCCACCTGATGTTTTATTCCGACTGGGTGGACTATTACCGGGGAAATGAAGAGCGCCTGCGCTGGAAATTCGGCTCGCGCGAGGTTCTCGAGCAGTATTACGGCCCCGGCGGGGTGGACGGCCTCATCTCGCGCTTTTCTGCGGACATGGACTACGCCGAGCGCATGGGCGCGAAGTACGCCGTTTTCCACGTTTCGGACGTTTCGCTCGACGAGTGCTTCTCTTACCGCTGGGAGCACACGGACAAGGAGGTAATAGACGCCTCCTGCGAGCTTCTGAACACGCTCCTGCGCGGGAAAAATTACTCCTTTGAGCTGCTTCTGGAAAACCTCTGGTGGAAGGGCTTTTCCTTCACTGACCCGGCCATGACGGAATACATGCTCTCAAACGTAAATTACCCGCGCCTCGGCATAATGCTCGACACGGGCCATCTCATGAACTCTAACCCCGACATACGCAGCCAGGCGGAGGGCTGCCGCTACATCGAAAAAATGCTCGACGCGCACGGCGAGCTGTGTAAATACATCCGCGGGATGCACCTGCACCAGTCCGTTTCCGGCGAATATCTTAAGCAGGCGCTTAAAAACGTCCCGCCGCATGACAGCGACTTTTTCCGCTATTTTGCAAGCTGCTACACCCACGTTTTGCAGATAGACACCCACCGCCCCTTCACCGCGCCGGAAGCTTCGGACATGGTGCAGCGCATAGCGCCGGAATACCTCGTCCACGAGCTGTCCGAGAGCGATATGAAGGAGAAAATTCGCTTAGTCCGGGAACAAAACGCGCTTATAAGGTGACGCAGAAGCGCTTCGCTCATATTCCGATAAAAACAATAAAGTCAAGCCCGCAGCGCCGAAATGCGCCTGCGGGCTTATGTTTTTAACTCAATTTAATTTGGTTCAATTTAATTTTGCTTTATTTAATTGGGCTAATTATTGCCCTTCCGCAAGTCAGTATCCGCCCGGCGCGGGCAAAGGACGCCCTGACTGCGTCAGACTAATTTCGTGGAAAAGCCGCCGTCCACCTTTATGTCGCTGCCGTTGAGGTAATCCGAGGCGCGGGAGGCGAGGAAGACTATCGTGCCCATTATGTCGGCAAGGGTACCCCAGCGCCCGGCGCTTATGCGGCGCGTTATGCGCCCGGTGAAGTCGCTGTCCGAGGTGACGCCCGCCGTGACGCCCGTCTCGATGAAGCCGGGGCAGACGGCGTTGGTCTGGATGTTGTATTTGCCGAGCTCGTTTGCAAACGCGCGGGTCAGGCCGATAACGCCGTGCTTCGCCGCGACGTAGGACGGGCAGCGTTCGTCCGCCGTATAGGAAAGGGCGGAGCCGATGTTTATTATCTTGCCGCTGCGCTGGGCTATCATCACGCGGGAAACCTCGTGCGAGAGGAAATATACGGAGTTGAGGTTCGTGTTTATAACGCGCAGGTAGCCCTCGTCCGGGAAATCGGCAAAATCGCAGAAGCAGTTCGTGCCCGCGTTATTCACGAGAACGTCTATCCTGCCGTAGGCTTCCATGCAGCCGGAGACTATCGCGCGGACATGCTCGATATCCGTGAGATCACCCTGCAAAAACTCGACCCTGCGGCCCTCGGCCTCGATTAGGGAACGAACCTCGGAAATATCGCCGCTGCGATAGGGCAGGAAAATATCCGCGCCCGCCTTGGCGAGGGCGAGGGCGTAGCCCATGCCGAGCCCCTTGTTGGCGCCCGTGACTATGGCGGCTTTTCCGTCCAGCCGGAAATAATCAAGCGAAAAATCCTTCATAAGTTCGATATCGGACATGGCGGCATTCCTCCTCATAATACTACAAAAAAATATAAAATCTGCGCTGTTTCGACTGCGTTCGACACGGTTCGATACGATTATAGCTTATACTGACAAAATGTCAACAAAGCGCGGGTTCTTACCCCCTTGAAATATTACGTCACTGAATATAAAATTTCGGTTATACGAGCTCGGAAAAAAATGGAAGGGGTTGAAAGTGTGCGGCTTGACAGAGATTTCGGGCGAACGCTCTGGGCGGATTTACAGGACGGGCCCGCCGGAAAATACTGCCGCGAGTGCTTGGGCGAAATCTATCCCGGCGAAGAAGCTATGGAAACAACGGAAGGAATCTATCACAAAGAATGTATTGGAAGGAGATTAAAGACAAAAAATGACCATCGAAGAAATAAGTGTCCTTGCCGGACGCGAGGGCGTGAGCTACGGGCGTTACGTCTTCGAGCACGCGGCGGAAACGGAATCGGGCGGCGCGAAAATCGTTCACTTACGCCCGTGGGAGCGGTGCTGCGCATTCTGCGGGCGGGTTTTTCAGCCGATGAACTCGCGAAACCGCTTTTGCAGAGACGCCTGCCGGATAACATGGAATTCCCGGCGGCAGCGCGAAATAAAGGCGGCGGAGGCGGCGAACGATGAAGTGGAGCGTAAAAGAGCTGTTTGAGGAGCTTCGGCTCAGCCGCGCCGAGATGGAGCGGGAGTACCGCATCATTAAGCGCGCAGCACGTTCGGAAAACGCGGAGGAAAGTCTTCGCCTCGCCGCGCTGCGCCGGAAAAGAAGCGCGACGCTGATAAAACGCATCTCTGGCGAGGAACGCCTCGCGGAAATGATACTCACAGGGATAGAGAACCCGCGCGAAAGAACCCTCCTCCGTCTGCGCTATCTTGACGGAATGAGCTGGCGGGATATAGAGAATTTTTTCGCGGACACGGGCTGTCCCCTCTGCGAAAGGCAGCTTTTCAGGATACATACCGCGGCGCTCAGCTCGGCGGAGAAGGTGCGCTTAAAGCTTGAAAAAGGCGGGGACAATTAGTATAATATAGCTTGGGCTTTGCTGCATTTTGTCGAAAGCTGAAGGCAGAACGGCGGCGGTGCCCCGGAGGATTATATTATGCTTACTGAAACTCTGTCCATCTGCCCCGATTGCAGAACGCGCATTCCCGCGCGCCTTGTTAAGACGGGCGAGGACTGGTATATGGAGAAAACATGCCCGGAGCACGGTTTTTTCAGAACCGTCGTGTGGCGCGGCCTGCCCGCGCTCGAGGAATGGGACGATTACGCTCCGCCCGAGGAAACGGCGGAGGACGCGCCCCTCTGCCCCGACGGCTGCGGCCTCTGCTCCGGGCACAGGCAGGATACCTGCTGCGTGCTCATTGAGATCACCTCGCGCTGCAGCCTGCATTGCCCCGTCTGCTTTGCCGAAAGCGGGGAGGGCTGCGCCGCGCTGGAGAAGACGCCGGAGGAGCTTTACCGGGATTTTTGCGCCATGACTGCGGAAAACCGCCGCTTCATCCAGCTTTCGGGCGGCGAGCCGACGGTGAGGGACGACCTTCCGGAGATAGTCGCCGCCGCGAAAAGGGCCGGCGCGACGACGGTTCAGCTAAATTCCAACGGCCTGCGCCTTGCCTCCGAGCCGGGTTACGCCGAGCGCCTTCGCGCCGCGGGGCTCGATTTTGTCTTCATGCAGTTCGACGGCGTTACGGAAAGGCCGTATGAAGTATTGCGCGCTCGCCCGCTTTTGAAGGAAAAGCTCGCGGCGATCGACGAGTGCGAGCGCGCGGGGCTCGGCGTTACGCTCGTGCCGACGGTGGTTCCGGGGCTTAATGTTTCCGAGCTCGGAGATATAGTGCGGCTCGGCGTCGAGCGTTCCCCCGCCGTGCGCGGGGTGCATTTCCAGCCCGTGAGCTATTTCGGGCGCTATCCCGCGCCGCCGAAGGACTCCGACAGGGTCACGCTGCCCGAAGTCGTCCGCGCGATTGTGGAAGGGACGGACGGGCTTGTTAAAACCGAGGATTTTCTGCCCTCGCGCTGCGACCATCCGCGCTGCGGCTTCCACGCCGATTACGTCGTCATGCCGGACGGGCTTCAGGCGATAACGCACAAAAAGGGCGCGTCGGCGGCCTGCGCGGGCGGGAGCGAGGCGCTGAAAAACCGCCGCTTCATCGAACGACGCTGGAAGCGCGACGCCGAGGCCGAGAGCTTTTCCGGCCCCGCCGATTCCTTCGACGGCTTCCTCGCGCGGCTGAAGTCGCACAGCTTCACGCTTACGGCTATGGCCTTTCAGGACGCATGGAACCTCGATATAACCCGGCTGCGGCGGTGCAGCCTGCATGTCTACAGGGGCGGGAAAATCGTCCCGTTCTGCGCCAATTATATCTGAATCAGAAGGAAAATAAAGGGAAATGAAACCATTTGAAATATACGACGCGCTCATTGAGGGCGTTCCGGCGGACATAAGGGTGAAAAGCTACATAAACGGGCGGATCTGGTCGCTCGTCGAGACGGACGCGGACAGCCAGGGCATTGCCATGAACTTCGACGCGGCGACGCGCCCGGCGCTCCACGGCGCTGACTATGACGGGATGCCCCTGCGCGACCTTGCCGCGCTGTCAAAATCGTGGAATTTCCCGGAGGCCTCCATCGGCATGGCGGCGATAAACGCATGGTACAACGAAAAAAGCCGCGCCGAGGCGCAAAACGTGATATTCCCGGACGAAGTTAACGGCGCGCAGGACGCCTTTGCCGTTTATCTCGAGCTTGCGCGGGGCAAGAATGTCGCCACTGTGGGGAGCTTTGAGAAGGCGATGCGGATATACAAGGGCCAGTGCAGGCTCAGCGTTCTGGAGAAAAACCCTTCGCCGGGCGATTTTCCGGACAGCGCCTGCGAATACATCCTCCCGGAGCAGGACATAGTTTTTATCACGGGCTCGGCCTTTGTGAACAAGACCATGCCGCGCCTGCTTGAGCTGAGCCGGTGCGCGCGCGTCGTGCTCGTCGGGCCGACGGTTCCGCTGGCGCGCGTGCTGTTTGAGTTCGGGCCGGAGTGCCTTGCCGGCTTTGTTATCACCGATTCGGAGCTTTGCAGGCGTCTTGCCGCCTGCGGTTATGAAATTTCGCCGACATCCTCGGGTAAGAGGGTGCGGCTTTGTAAGGACTGAGTTTATGGCTACGTGGTTAAAATGCGTTGAAATCCTGAATAATTGCGGGCAGCCGGAGAAGGTGAAGGAGCATTGCCGCGCCGTCGCCGACTGCGCCTTTGCTCTCGCCGAGGCCTTTAACCGCCGGGGCTTTGCGCTCGACGCGGAGCTGTGCCGCCGCGCGGGGCTGCTGCACGATATCTGCCGCACGCTGAAATGGCACTCGCAGCAGGCGATGATCTATCTTCTCGATCGCGGCCTGCGCCCCGAGGCGCTTATCGTGGGCGCGCACATGGGGGAATATATCGACACGGACAGGATACGCGAGAAGGAAGTGGTCTACCTCGCGGACAAAATTACGCAGGGGACGGAGCGCGTGAGCGTTGAGGAGCGCTATGAGCGCAGCCTTGAAAAGTTCACGGGCAACGAAGACGCCGTCCGCGCCGCCCTTGCGCGAAGAGACCAGTCGCTCGCCCTCGCCGCCTTCGCCGAGGCCGTTCTCGGCGTGCCGCTGCATGAATTTGAACGCGCGGGAATAAAGGAGCAGGACGGATGCTCAGAATAATAAGCGGCGCGCCGCGTTCGGGCAAAACGCGCGCCATCCTCGAAGCGATACGCGCCGGAGCGGAGGGAATGGTCTACCTCACGCCGGAGCAGAATTCCCACGCGGCGGAGCGCGCTCTCGCCGCCTTTTGCGGCCCGGAGATAAACCTCCGCGCCGAGGTTCT
>JAEEUX010000078.1 GCA_016290695.1 Oscillospiraceae bacterium | reverse complement strand
TTTCGGCCCTCCTGCGTCCCGGCGACGAGCTGCTTTCCCCCGTCGGCAAGCCATACGATACGCTGGAGGAGGTTATCGGCATCCGCAACTCCCCCGGCTCCCTGCGCGAATTCGGCGTGAGCTACAGGCAGGTAGACCTGCTGCCCGGCGGCGGCTTCGACTATGAAAACATCCGCAAAGCTATAAACGAAAAAACAAAGCTCGTCACCATCCAGCGCTCTAAGGGCTACCAGACGAGGCTTACCTTCTCTCCCGAGGCAATAGGCGAGCTTATCGCTTTTGTAAAATCAGTTAAGCCCGACCTCATCTGCATGGTAGATAACTGCTACGGCGAGTTTGTCTGCCGCAACGAGCCTTCTGATTACGGCGCGGATATGGTCGTCGGCTCCCTTATAAAGAACCCCGGCGGCGGTCTCGCACCCATCGGCGGCTATATCTGCGGCACGGAAAAATGCGTTGAGCAGTGCGCGTACCGTCTCAGCGCCCCCGGCTTGGGGCAGGAGGTAGGCGCAAATCTCGGTATTCTTCCGGCCTTCTATCAGGGCTTTTTCCTTGCGCCCACAGTCGTCGCCGGGGCGCTGAAGGGCGCTGTTTTTGCAGCCGATTTATACGAAAGGCTCGGCTTCAAGGTCGTTCCCTCCGCAGCCGAACCCCGTTACGACATCATTCAGGCAGTAGAACTCGGTTCCCCGGAGCGCGTTATCGCTTTCTGCAAGGGTATTCAGGCTGCTGCGCCCGTTGACAGTTACGTTACGCCGGAGCCTTGGGCCATGCCGGGCTACGATTCCGAGGTAATCATGGCGGCGGGAGCATTCGTGCAGGGCTCTTCTATTGAACTGAGCGCCGACGCACCCATCCGCCCTCCCTACGCCGTTTATTTTCAGGGCGGACTTACATGGTATCACGCGAAAACCGGCATACTTATGAGCCTGCAAAAGCTCCATGACGCGGGTCTAATAAGCTATAATCAGTGAAAATGACAATAATAGTTGTGAAAATGCCTGTCAAGCAAAATTGCTTGACAGGCATTTGATTTGTAAGGTTAAAGCACTTTACAGAGATTTTTCGTTAAAAAGTGATGTAAGGTATATATCCTTTACGGCGTTAAGCAAGTTTCTCTGCAATAGTCTTTATGAACTCCGCAGTATTTACGCTTTTTACTTCAACACCCTCGGCAAGCGAAGCGAGGTCTTTAGTCATAACTCCGCTTGCTAAGGTATCAAAGCAGGCTTTTTCAAGCTTATCGGCGAAAGCGGCGAGCTCGGCGTTGCCGTCCAGCTCTCCCCTTTTTCTGAGTGCGCCGCTCCATGCAAAAATCGTCGCCATCGGGTTTGTTGAGGTCTCTTCTCCGTTCAGATAACGGTAATAATGGCGGGTAACGGTGCCGTGCGCTGCCTCATACTCAAACTTTCCGTCCGGCGAAACGAGGACGGAGGTCATCATGGCAAGGCTTCCGAAGGCTGTGGAAACCATGTCGCTCATAACGTCGCCGTCATAGTTCTTGCAGGCCCAGATAAAGCCACCCTCAGAGCGGATAACGCGGGCAACGGCGTCGTCAATAAGCGTATAGAAATATTTAATTCCCGCCTCATTGAAGCGCTTAGCGTATTCCTCGTCGAATATTTTCTGGAATATCTCCTTGAAAGCGCCGTCGTAAATTTTGGAGATAGTGTCCTTCGTGGAAAACCAAAGGTCCTGCCCCAGCTCAAGCGCATAATTGAAGCATGAGCGCGCGAAGCTCTCGACAGAAGCCTCGGAATTGTGCATGCCCTGGAGCATACCGGCGCCGAAAAGCTTCTGAATGGTCTTGCGGCTCACCTTTCCGCTCGCGCCGGTAAAGACAAGCTCTGCCGTTCCCGGCTCGTCGGTTCTTATTTCCACCGCCTTATATACGTCGCCGTAAGCGTGTCTTGCGATGGTGATGGGCTTTTTCCAGTTTTTCACGACGGGCTTGATGCTGTCGATAATTATTGGCGTGCGGAAAACGGTTCCGTCAAGGATGCTTCTGATAGTGCCGTTCGGGCTCTTCCACATCTCCTTGAGCTTATATTCCTCCATGCGCTGCGCGTTCGGTGTAATGGTGGCACACTTTACAGAAACTCCGAGGCGCTTCGCCGCCTCCGCCGCCTCATGGGTAACTTCGTCGTTCGTTCTGTCGCGTTCGGGCAGGCCAAGGTCGTAATACTCCGTGTTCAGCTCGACGAAGGGCAAAATGAGCTCGTCCTTTATCATTTTCCAAAGAACGCGGGTCATTTCGTCGCCGTCCATCTCGACTATCGGGGTCTGCATTTGTATTTTACTCATACCGTTCCTCCATCATTTGCCGTGACCGGCAGCGTAATAGTTCATGAGGCAGCCGTCAAGCAGGATAGTGCGCTCGTTATCGGTGAGGTTCGTGAGGGTAAGCGTTATATCCTCAACGCCATTTTTGCCGATGACCTTCGCGGGGATTTTTTCAATTTTCTCCTCAATAGCCTTTCTTATGCCGGGGATGTAGATAAAATCGCCCGCTTCATATTCAAAGGCGCAGCTCTTGTCTATCGTAAAGGGCACAAGTCCCCAGTTTATGCAGTTGGAGCGGTAACGCTTCGTAGCGTACTCGTAGCAGATATTTGCGCCGCCGCCGAGAACCTTCTGGCAGGACGCCGCCTGCTCTCTGGCGCTGCCATCGCCGGGCTTCTTGGCAAAAATGCAGGATACGATGTCCGTGTTTTTAAGAAGAGCGTCGGCGCCGACCTTTTTAAGAGCGTTTACGGCTTCCTCCGGCGTTTTACCCGCCAAACGCTGCTCATTGAGAGCGCGGATAGCCTTGGACGCGGGAACATACTCGGGAACCCTGCGCGAAAGCGCAAAATCTGAAAGACGGATGGGGTTGGAGCGGTAAGATGAGGTCTCTCCCGAGGGAATGAGCTCGTCAGTCGTCGTGACTTCATCCTTTATTACGGCGGCGAGGCGGCAAAGCATATTTTCGCCCATCGCGCCGAATTTCGGCCAGTCAGTGATGTTGGGGCCGAACTTGAGCTCAGCGTCCGGCTGAGCCTTGCCGAAGCCGAAATACACGCGCTTTTCGTAGGCCGAGGGGTCAAAGACGTATTTCGTCTCGGGAACGTCGTACTCAATATCGGTGGCAGCCGTGATAACGCCGCCGTTTGCCGCAGTCGCGGCGATGCTTCTCGCGTCCATGAGCGCGACGGAGGCTATCTGACCCTCGCCGGGCTTTGAGCCCTCGCGGTTCGGGAAGTTGCGCGTTGCGTGGCGGATGCTCAAGGCATTATGCCCCGGCGTATCGCCCGCGCCGAAGCAGGGGCCGCAGAACGCGGGCTTAATAACCGCGCCCGCCGCCATGAGCTTCGCGGCACTGCCGTCCTTGGTTATTGCCATGCTTATCGGAGACGAGGACGGATAAACGGAGAGGTTGAAATAATCATTACCGACGCTCTGCCCGTCGAGTATCGCGGCCGCTTCCTCGATATTATCGAACATGCCGCCGGAGCAGCCGACGATAACGCCCTGATCGGCGACGACCTTGCCGTTCACTATCTTATCGGTAAGCTTGAGCTGTACCTTATCGCCGAGCTGGCGGTTGCATTCATCCTGTGCTGCGCCGAGTATCTTCTCGGGATTTGCCTGAAGCTCTTTTATCGTAACGGCGTTGGAGGGGTGGAACGGAAGCGCTATCATGCACTCCTGCGTGGAAAGGTCAACCTTTACCATCGCGTCGTAATAAGCCGTGGGCGCGGGAGAAAGCTGCTTATAGGCTTCGGGTCTGCCGACGGTCTCATAGTATTCCTTAACCTTTTCGTCCGTTACCCAAACGGAGGAAAGGCAGGAGGTCTCGGTGGTCATAACGTCGATTCCGATACGGTAATCCATCGAAAGCTCCTTTACGCCGGGGCCGGCGAACTCAAGTATCTTGTTCTTAACAAGCCCCTTGCCGAAAACCTCGCCGCAAAGAGAGATCGCCACATCGTGCGGGCCGACGCCGCGGCGGGGCTTGCCCTCCAGCCAGACGAGCACGACCTGCGGAGCGTCAACATCATAGGTGTTTTCAAGCAGCTGCTTAGCCAGCTCGCCGCCGCCCTCGCCTATGCCCATAGTTCCGTAGCAGCCGTAACGGGTATGGCTGTCGGAGCCGAGAATCATAGAGCCGCAGGAGGCTATCATCTCGCGCATGAACTGGTGGCAGACGGCCTGATTTGCAGGAACGTAAATGCCGCCGTATTTCTTCGCGGCGGAAAGGCCGAAGCCGTGGTCGTCCTCATTAATCGTTCCGCCGACGGCGCAAAGGCTGTTGTGGCAGTTGGTGAGAACATACGGAATGGGGAATTTCTTCATTCCGCTGGCTCGCGCCGTCTGAATGATGCCGACGAAGGTAATATCGTGGCTCATAAGAGCGTCGAATTTTATGCGCATCTTGCGCTTATCGTCGGACTTGTCATGCGCGCGCATGATAGAATACGCTATCGTTCCCTCTCTCGCTTCGTCCGGCGCGGGAACGCCCTTCGCTTCCTTCGCGGGGACGATTTCGGAGCCGTTTATAAGGTATACGCCGTCTTCATAATATTTCACCATCTGAGCACACCTCTGTTATCCATTATATTTATTCATCGCGGAATCGATTCCTGCGGAAATTATCTCTTCAACTGCATCCACTGCGCGCTCGGCTGCGGCACTGATGGTCTTGTAATCATTGTCGCCTATTCTGCCGATGACCCAATCTATCATATCGTAATCCGGGTGCGGAGGCGCGCCTACGCCGATTTTCACGCGGGGAAAGGCATCTGTTCCGAGGCGCTGGATTATGCTTTTTATGCCGTTATGCCCGCCCGCGCTGCCGGAACGCTTCACGCGAAGCTTGCCGGGCTGTATGGCAATATCGTCAAAAACGACTATCACGCGCTCGGGCGGTATCTTGTAAAACGCCGCAGCAGGCGCTATAGCGTCTCCGCTGAGGTTCATAAAGGTCTGCGGGCGGACAAAAAACACTTTTTCTCCCGCAAGCTCGCCAAGCCCCGTAAGGGCCTGAAATTTTAGTTTGTTTATCTTTATCCCGAGCTTTTTTTCGAGCGCGTCACCCGCCATAAAACCGGCATTGTGGCGCGTTTTTGCATATTTATCGCCGGGATTGCCCAAAAAGGCGACGAGCCACGAGGCCCCGCCCTTGTTTTTGCTCCCAAAAAGCATGGTTTTCCTCCAAAATGCGCTGAAAACGAATGCGGGAAAATTCACCATTTTCGCGCATTGCATATATAATTAGGTATTTTATCACAATTATTCCGAAAAAGCAAAAACAAGAAGTAAAAAAACGGCACCTATTTCAATAAATAATCGAAATCAATTTAAAATTTAATTGTGCATTTTTGTATTGACAAGCTAATACAGCTGTGCTATTGTATTAATACGCTCAGTACAGTTCAGCGGTGTACTATATCTCAAAAAGGAGGTGCGCCCTTGCTAAGCATCAACTATAAGGATGGCCGCCCCATATATGAGCAGGTCAAGGAAGGCCTAAGAAAGCTTATAACAACCGGGGCTATCAAGGAGGGTGAAAAACTCCCATCCGTAAGGGAATTGGCCTCTTCCCTTGCAATAAACCCCAATACCATACAGCGGGCATATAAAGAGCTCGAAGCCGAGGGATATATCTATTCCTCCGCAGGAAAGGGTTCGTTCGTTTCCTCGTCGGACGAAACTGTTCTCAAACGCAGGATGGAGCTCACTGAGCAGCTCAACACCATCATTTCCGAACTCGGCGAGCTCGGCATAAGCAAAGACGACATAATTTCCCATATCAAGGGAGGACAGACCTTATGATTAAAGCAGAAAAGCTTGTCAAACAATTTGATAAGTTCCGCGCTCTGGATGAATTTAACATCAATATCCCTCAGGGCTGCGTTTACGGCCTCGTCGGACCGAACGGCGCCGGCAAATCCACCTTTCTCCGCCATGCAGCCGGCGTTTATAAGCAGGATTCCGGTACTATTGAGGTTTTCGGCGAAAAGGTTTTTGAAAACCCAAAGATAAAAAACAAAATTGCCTACATCCCCGACGACCTGTTCTTCTTCCTTCAGGCTTCAATACTGGACATGCGGAATTTTTACCGCAATATCTATACGAATTTCAGCATGGAAAGATACGAAAAGCTCAAGGACGTATTCCGTCTTGATGAAAAAGCCCCCATCCGCAAGTTTTCCAAGGGAATGCAGAAGCAGGCGGCATTCTGGCTCGCGCTCTGCATGAGACCGGAAATCATGCTCCTCGACGAGCCCGTTGACGGGCTTGACCCGGTCATGCGCCGCCAGATATGGAGCCTCATACTTTCCGACGTTTCCGAAAATGGGACTACGGTGCTCGTTTCCTCTCACAATCTGCGTGAGCTTGAGGATGTTTGCGACCACGTCGGAATAATGCACAAGGGCAAAATGCTGCTGGAACGCTCTCTTTCTGACATTCAGGGCAATACAGTCAAGCTCCAGATTGTTCCGAAGGACGACGTTCTCCCCCAGAACATCACCATACTGCACGAATCAAGCACCGGCAGAATGAAAACTCTCATCGTTCGTGGGAATCCGCACGATGTTTCCGAGGCGGCGAACGCCGTCGACCCGGTTTATTACGAGCTTATCCCCCTGACCCTTGAAGAAATATTTATCTACGAACTCGGAGGTGTGGACTATGCGGTCAACGAAATCATACTTTAATCTCCAGCTCTTCAAAAAGACCGTGACCCGCTACTGGCCGATTTGGAGCGTTTATCTTTTCATTCTTTCGATTGCAAATTATTTCATCGTGCGCGAAAGTGTATATTATAGCTATGCAGACGTAGTTGAATTAGACAGTCTCTATAGCTCGACTATTACCTTCGGGCTTATTTTCAGCGCTATTTTCTGCCTTGCGACGGCTATGTTCTCCCATTCATGGATGTATACCGCTCGCAGCGCAAGCGCCTACGCCTGCCTGCCGATAAAACGCGAAGGACTTTTCCTCTCCACTTCGCTTGCCGGAGTGGTGCCGCTCATTCTCTCAAATCTCTTTGCGATGATAGTTATGTCGCTCACGGCGCTTTATTTCGGCGTAAACGCCTTTTATGCCGCACTGCTCTGCTTCCTCGCGCTGAGCCTGTTTAACGTATTTTCTTACGGCTTGGCGACCTTCTGCTGTGAGCTTACCGGCAACGCCTTCGTAGTTCCCTTTATTTACGCGATATTCAATTTTCTCGCGGTGGTCGTCGAAGCTCTTTTAAAGGTTCTGGCGGGATTTTTCATTTACGGAGCAAGCTTTTCCTCCTCCTTTTATTTCAGCTTCCTCTCCCCCATATACGAAATGATTACCAAGGTACACACTATACGCACGCCTGAATCCGGCATAACGGGCTGGTCTTATATCATCGCTTATGCCGTCGTGGGGCTGATACTCTGCGCGCTCAGTCTGCTTATCTTCAAAAAGCGCAGGATGGAAACGGCTTCCGACATAGTGGCCTTCAATCCGCTCAAGCCGGTATTTAAATACTGCCTCAGCTTCGGCTGCGCGCTCACGCTCGGAATGCTGTTTTATTCCATAATCGCAAATGATTTTGACTATAATTACGCCTACGGCTGTGAGCTTAAAACCATAATAACGCTCGGTATCTGCATGATAATTGCAGCTTTTATCGGTTATTTCGCTGCGGAAATGCTCATACACAAGTCCTTTAAGGTATTTAAAAACAAATGGAAGGGCTTCATCTGCGTCTGCGCCGTCATTGCGCTTCTTATCGCGGGAATGTATTTCGACCTTTTCGGAATCGAAAAATACGTCCCCGATACGGATGATATAGGAAGCGTCAGCTTCAGCGTTTTCGGCTGCACCACGGAAATTGAGGACGCAGACACCATCGAACTTCTACGTGAAACTCACTCCGCCATCATTGCCGACAAGGACAGGAACCGTTCCCTTCTGAAGGATTGGAGATATGAAGATGAAACCGAAGAATTTCTCTATGACTTCAGAATTACTTATGTCCTTGATAACGGCAGAAGGGTCAACCGCGAATACACCATCTTTGCTTCTGATTTCCATGAAGCGAACTGGCAGACGCTTTCCGGTATAATCAACCGTGCTGACTGCATAAAGGCAAGAACAGCGCCGCTCTTCACTGACGACATAGAGTACTGCAATATTTATTACACCGTCCCCGTCGCAGACAGCAGCGCGAACGAGAAGGACGCAGATTTTGCCGAAGAAGACGCGGAATATGAAAGACTTCCTATAGACAAATATCCCGATACCGAAGGCAAATACATCGAGCTTACCGCATCGGAGGCCAAAGAGGCGCTCATACCTGCGATAATCGACGATATAAACCACGGGCGCATATCTGATTTTCATAATTACTACGGCAGCCGGTCTCTGTCCAGAGAAATTTACGAATGTTCGATAAACTTCTCGATTCCAATAAAGCGCGATAACAGCGAGTATTTTTATTATAATAACATAAGCTTCAATCCTACGGTTAATTCGACAAGCACGAACGAGGCTTTAAAATCTCTCGGTATCGAGCTTTATACGGTTGCGGAGCTCTACGAATAATGCTATAATACTGATTAGGCTATAATAGTTATCATTACTCGGGGAGGGCATCGCCATGAAAAAACGAAAATTGCTTGTAAGCATCATCCTTGCGGCAATCGTTTGCATGGCGACTGCCCTCCCCGTTTCTGCGTCCACACTTTATTTTACGTCTATAAACAACATCCTCATGCCGCTCAGTGACGATACCATGCCCATCAATGTAGACGGTATAATGTACGTTCCTTACTCTGTATTTAATTCATCCGAACTGGGAACCTATTCCGTTTACTCCAAGACTTCGCAGGTTGTTCTCGTTTTCCGAAGCGATTTGCAGCTTAATTTCGACCTGAAGGATGGCTCGACCTACGACAACACGAGCGAAACCTACAGCATCTCCGCAGTTTACTCAAACGGCGTCGTATATATCCCAGCCGCCTTCACTTGCGAGTTTTTCGGCATACAATACAGCGTAATCCGCGGCAACGACTACGGCCCGATAATTCGCATGAAACGCGGCGACGTTCTCGACGACGAAACCTTTGCCAAGGCAGCCGCGGCACTCATGAAGAGCCGCCTCAACCAATACAAAAAGGGAACGAGCGAGACGGCTGCCCCTACTCCGACTCCTTCGCCGACCCCCACTCCGACGCCCGGTCCCGTCACGCCTACGCCTGCTCCGAACGACGAGACACAGCTTCATACTGACGTAGACGTATTCATAAATATCTATGGGCTTGACCCTGGTACTACGCCTCTTATCCTGCGCACGCTTGAAAATAACGCCATTCCCGCGACTTTTTTCCTCACTCAGGAGGATATACTTGAGAATGCCGATCTTGTCCGCCGCATTTTGGGGAGCGGCTTCACTGTCGGGCTTGTAGTCGGTGAAGATTATGAAAGGGACTATGA
>JAEEUX010000077.1 GCA_016290695.1 Oscillospiraceae bacterium | reverse complement strand
TGATCATGATGATGGTGCTCATGGTCGTGGTCATGGCAACCACATTCGCAATCGTCGTCATGCTCGTGGCAATAGTCGCCCTGCTCGCCGAAGGCAGCAAGGATATCGCAGGCAAAATCCTCGACACGCTCTTCGACCTCATGCAGGTCGATGCCGAAGACTATATTCGCCGAGCCGACCTTTACCGAGCACGGTGCCTTCGGCACGCTCTCGCTGCCCTTCACCTGAACGTCGTCGCCGACGGTGGAGAGCATCACAGCCTCATCTTCGCCCCATGTGATAAATCCCTTTACATGACCGATGAAAACATCGTTTTCCTTCGCCCATGCGTTAGTCTTCTCCATGCCGGAAACCATGGCATCAAGGAGCTTTTTGTAATCATCTCCGCTCGAAAGAGGAAGCTCGAAATCGGCGGAAACGACGCGCGCCTCGTCATGAATCCGCGCTGCAATTTTAACATTAATCATTGGTAACGCCTCTTAATTGTATGATTTTTTAATTTATGTCAGTTCCAGTACATCAGTCGGACGCTTCCGCCGCGAAGATGACCTTCCGCGAATTCCGCCATGGAAAGCGTGATGTCCTCGCCGCCGTCGTTTACGTTGAAGAAGCGAAAGCCTCCGTCCGCGCGGCAATAGGCCACGAAATGCGGCACCATCTCTTCATGATAACGAAGTATGCCCATTTTGCTGTTTTCCGCCGCGGAAACGGCCTCCTCCCTGCCCGTGACTTCTTTCAGCCCGGGAAGGTATTTTTCGCAGTACCGGCGCATAACGTGCGTAAGAGTCGGGCCCGGAATGCGAAACAGGTGCATAGCGTCCATTTCCGAAAGCACCTCCGAAAATGCCGCGTTTTGCCCGGCGCAGCGTCTGAGATTAAAGGCCGCAACGGGGCCGCAGGCATTATGACAGGCGGGGATAGAGCGATATGTATAGCAGGAAAGGGCGTCCTGGTCTTTTAAAAAGCCGTCCTCCGTCCACGCCTCAGGCTCCGCGGGCAACCCAGGCTCCGCCTCTTCCGGCTGGCTCATGTGAAGCGCAAGCTTCCATATCACCTGGGCGAGTATCCATGCAAAAAAGAGAATCCCGACAAACCAAAGCACGGATGCCCAAACAGGCTGTTCGTAAACGCAGAGAAAGGGATACGGGCCGTAAAGAACGCGCGTAATATTGAGCACTATAGCAACTATGCCGTAAACAAGCGTCGGAACTACAGCTGCTATAGTCACGCGCCTGTCCGGAATCGAGGGATGATCCTTAAAGGCAAAGGATATGAAGCCGAGCACCGGACAAAGGAAGTGATGAAAAAGCGCGGAATGCACGAGAAATGCGCTCGGGAAAGCACTCAGTCCGCCCATCATCGGCATAAACACAAGCAACACAATGAAGAAGGTGACTGTCGTAGTACACACGGCAAAATATTTAAGCAATCTCACCCAGCTCGGCACGAAATGGCCCTTTCCGAGGAGGATCCCCGCCTCAAAGTATGCCTGAACCGCGCAGGCAGCGAGCAGGAAAAGATTGCTGTCAAGCGTATAAAAGCGCAGCGCTGCGGCAGCGGGGCTCGCCGAAATAAAGCTCATCACGGCGCCAATCAGCCCAAGCAGCACGATCACGGCGTTCAGCGCAAGACTAAGCCACAGCGCGCGCCTTTCTTTTTCGTTCAGCATGGCTCAATCTCTTGTAATCGCTGCCCAAACGGAAGGATCGATGGGTTTGTTGCCGACGGTGAATCCGATCTCTGCCGTTGCGTTAAAGCCACGGATATCCTCCGCAATGCTCTTTGCCGTGTTCTCATCAACGAGGTCGATCTTGTTTACGAGCGCGAGATCGGCACATTCAATCTGCCCCTCAAGGAGCTGAGACATATAGTTCTTAAGGCGCTTCCAGCGAGAAGCGTCCGCAAGAGAAACAATCTTTATTTTTATTCCGAAGCGGCGCTCTACGAGTTCCTTTATCTGCTTGGGATACGCCACTCCCGTCGCCTCAACGATTATCCACTCGGGAGACATGGTCTTTTGTATCGTCTCTATATCGTAGATAAGGTCTCCGCCGGAGGTGCAGCAGGCACAGCCGGCGAAAAGGTCCTTAACGGCGAGTCCCTGCGCGCGGAGGATCTTATCGTCTACGCCGACCTCGCCGATCTCGTTTTCAATTATCATTACTTTCGTTCCGTCGCCCTCGATACTGTCGGCAAGGTGCTTTGCGAGCTGAAGAAGCACGCTTGTCTTGCCCGAACCGAGGAAACCGCTCAAAAGAAGGATTTTCATTATCTCTGCCTCCAAAAAACACTGGAATTATAATATGGCGAAAAGCCTTTTGACTTTTCCCAAAATCAAAGTATAACACAGCCCGCGGAAAAGTCAAATCACGGTAACTTATCTCCATATTCAGGCTTTCTAACAGTCTTTCTGACATGGTTATTAATAACGAAATTCAGTGCATTTCCCATAATAAGGATATTTCCGCACATAAAAAGCCAAAGCATAATGATAACAGCCGATGCCAGCGACCCGTAAACGAGGGAATATCTCGTCGAGAGACCGATAGTCCACGAGAAAAAAATGCCCGCTCCGACAAGAGCAATCGCAGCCGCCAAAGCGCCGATAAGTCTTTGCTCGTGCTTTCCTGTTCTCGGTGCGGACACCTGATATACGCCGAAAATAATCACAAGCAATATTACGAACAAAACGACGAAGCGCAGCCACTGCCACAACCGCGCAAAGATATACAGCCCCGTAGACTCGGTTATCACTCCGATAAGCCATTCGCCCGTAAAGATCAAAACGCACGTGAGGAAGAGCGCGAGCGCAAAGAAAACCGATAGCAGAATGCTGAGCAGGGTCTTCCAAAAGCCGATATAACGCTCTTTGTCCTCGATTTCAGCCATAATCGTAAGCACGGCGCGAAAGCCCGCCGAGGCGCTCGACACGAAAATCATTATCGCGGCGACGAGCATCGCCGTCGAGAAATTATCGTTAATATAGGCAAGGTATTCGAGAATGCTTTCATGCGCGCTTGCCGGGATTATCCCGCGAAGATAGATAAATATTTCCGTCTCGTCAAGATGCATTCCGCTGAGCATTGCGTTTATGCAGATAGCGAGGGGAAAAATGGACAGGATAAGATAGTAGGCAAGCTGAGCCGAGGCTCTGACTACGCCCTTCTTATTGTAAATATTCCATAGCTCCTTAATCGCACCAAGCAAAGCAAATCACCGTGTTAAAGAAGTTTTTTATTGAGCGCGCCGGCAGAAACCTGTTCCTTTTCGTCCAGTTTATTAGACAGGAACGCAGCAAAGCCTATGCAGAGCGCCGCTGGGATATAGTGAATCACAGCGTATGCGGGAATACTTATATCTGTAAGGCAGGTCGGAAACTCCATCGCAGCGCGAAGGATTATTCCCACAAGCGCGAGGTCAAAGCGCTTGCGTCCGTCCGAACAGACGGAATACCACATAATTCTGCAAAGTGCCGCCATGACCGCGAAAAGCACGACGCAGTCTATAGCGCTTATATACATTTTTATGGGTTCAATGAGCGATAGCTCGGTAAGCTCATTTCGCAGGACCTCAACCGCTTCCCCGCTTACGGAGGAGAGGACGGCCTCGAGCCCTTTTGAATTTGTAGTATATACTTCCCCAAGACGAATGAAAGCATTCGCTCCGCGTACAACGAGCATGGTGAAAAGTGAATAGCCAAGCGCATAGGATATCGGCGTATCCGTCTCATCCCACTTCTTGCGGAGGGCAAACATCGCGATAAAGAAGCCGACGCCTTCGACAGCGCCAGTGCACAATGCGGAGGTAAGAGCATATTTCACCGCATCCGTTTCCGCCGACGCCTGCGGAGCAAAGCTTCCGAGTGCAAAACCAAGCATAAGATAGCCGAAGACAAAGGAACCGACTATTCCTGCGAGCACCGCAAGAAGATTAATTTTCTTCTTAAACGTGTAATAAATCAAATACAGCACCGGAGCGAGCACGCACACGGCGGCAAGGGCGAAATATCCGCCCACCAATGCTCCGGAAAAAACTATTTCAGACTCCAAATCAAATTCTCCCATGTTGAAATATAGATATTCATATTTTAATAAACGGGCGGCAAAAGCCGCCCGTTATGTATATCACTTAGAGTTAAAGTATTTAGAGATGAAATCCTCAAACTCTGTATCTTCCTTGGACTCTTCCTTTGGCTTAGGCTCGGGTTCGCGTTCCGGAACATTCCTGACCTCGGGGGCTTCTGCGCGCTTAACGGCAGGCTCCGGCTTCTGGCCGGGTCGAACACCCTCGTCAAAACCCGTTGCTATAACGATAACGCGGATTTCGTCGTCCATAGAATCGTCAAACGAAGCGCCAAAGATAATGTTCGCATCGGGGTGAGCAGCCTGCTGAACAAGGCCGGCCGCCGCCTCGACTTCGTCAAGGCCCATATCCATAGAACCCACTATGCTTACGAGAACACCGCGTGCTCCGTCGATAGAGGTTTCCATGAGGGGGCTGGAAACAGCTGCGCGGGCAGCTTCCTCAGCTTTATTCTTGCCCGAAGCTCTGCCGACGCCCATGTGCGCATAACCTGCATCCTTCATGATGGTGGTAACGTCCGCAAAGTCGAGGTTAATGAAGCCCGTATCTTTAATAAGGCCGGAAATGCTTGTAACAGCCTGGTGAAGGACCTCGTCGGCAATGGCAAAAGCATTGCGCATCGTTATCTTCTGGTCGGTTGCGAACTTGAGACGGTCATTCGGGATAACAAGAAGCGAATCCACTTTTCCGAGAAGCTCGTTAATGCCGATCTCCGCCTGAACCATGCGATTTTTGCCCTCGAAGTTGAAGGGCTTAGTAACAACGCCGATGGTGAGCACGCCCGCTTCCTTCGCAATATCCGCGACGACTGGAGCCGCGCCCGTTCCTGTTCCGCCGCCCATGCCGGCAGTGATGAAGACCATATCGGTTTCCTCGAAAGCCTTGACTATGTTATTGCGGTTCTCCTCAGCCGACTTTTTGCCGATCTCGGGGTTCGCACCGGCACCCTGACCGTGAGTAAGCTTTTCACCTATCTGAATTTTCTGATCCGCTTTGGAATCGGAAAGAACCTGCTTATCAGTATTGATAGCGATAAATTCAACGTCTTTAACGCCCGCGTCAACCATTCTATTGACGACGTTATTTCCCGCTCCGCCAACGCCGACGACTTTAATGTTTACGACGTTGTCAGCACCGGAATCCAAAGAAAACGGCATACAAATAACCTCCTGTATCGGCGGAATCGAAACGGGCTCCGCCTGTATATAAACGGTAATACCTATTTAAGTAAAGCTATATTGCAAAGGCTCATACGGGCACTTCTCACAATACACAATTTTATATAATTGTAACTTGTTTTTTTTAATCGGTCAATAGGTAATAAAATATTTTTTTAGAAATTCGTGCCGTTTTCATAATATTACCGCCATCATACAGGATAAGCTCCTTATTTAAACAGATTAAGGAGAGACTGCCAGGCATCGTCGTCATCCACGCCTGAAGCGTCGGGCTCAGCTTTCGCGGGAGCCTCAGGCTCGGGAGCGGGGGCTTCGGGCGCCGCTTCCGGTTCAGCAGGGGCGGCGCCGGGGAACGCCTTTGCAAACTTATTCTCAGGCTCGGGGCGTCTTGCCTTGCTGTCGGCAAAATCCGTCGCGAGAACTATTACGCGCACGGCGTCCACAAGCGTATCGTCGAAGTCTACGCCGAAGATGATGTTGGCATCCGGACAAGCAGCATTCTGAACCTTGCCGACGAGCTTTTCAACGTCATCCATGCCGATATCCTCGGAGCCTGTAACGTTAATGATTATACGTCTTGCGTTATCAACGCTCGTGCCCATGAGCTTGCTGTAAATAGCTTCCTTGGCAACCTCTTCAATTTTGCCCTTGCCCGAGGCTTCGCCCACGCCGAGGTGAGCCACGCCGGAATTGCAGAGTGTGGTCTTCAGGTCAGCAAAATCGAGGTTAATGAAGCCTGTGTTTCTGAGGAGATCCGCTATGCCGGTAACAGCCTGGTTTAGGACGTTATCCGCAACGGCGAAAGCGTTTGCAAAGGTAATCTTCTGCTCCGAGACCTCCTTGAGCTTCTCGTTCGGGATGATGAACAGCGTGTCCACCTTATTGAGGAGCTCGGCAATGCCGGCTTCTGCGCGGCGCATCTTCGCAGAGCCCTCGAATTTAAACGGGGTGGTAACTACGGCGATGGTGAGGACACCGGATTCCTTCGCTATCTCCGCTACGACGGGAGCCGCGCCCGTCCCCGTTCCGCCGCCCATTCCGGCGGTAATGAAAACGGCGTCGGTATCGTCAAACAGTTTAGCGATGTTGTTTCTGTCCTCTTCCGCGGCGAGCTTACCCACGTTGGGGTCAGAGCCCGCGCCCTGTCCCTGCGTAAGTTTTTCACCTATCTGAATTTTCTGGTCGGCGCCGGACGCCATGAGGGTAGGCTTATCGGTATTGAGGTTTATAAACTCTATCCCCTCCACGCCGGAGGCGACCATTCTGCTCACGACATTATTCCCGCCGCCGCCTACGCCCACGACTTTTATTCTTACAACATCTTTTGTTTCATCAAAATTAATTGGCATGCTCTTTACCCCCGCGTATTTATTTTGGTATGAAATGACCCTCGCCTTTTTGGCTCAGGTTGATGGTCCCTCTGTCTGCCTCGCTCAGATCTCCAAGTATCGTAAGAAATAGTTTGAATTTCTTTTCGAGGTTTTCGTTTTTTCCGAACACTACCTCCAGCCTTCCATCGTAGTCGAAGCTGTAGGATGCTATGTTCGAGGCATCTATCGCGGTGACCCGCGTGTAAACGTCGTTTTCCGGCAGGAGCTCAAGAAGGTTGCACAGATAATCGTATCTTCCCTCGCTCGCGTCGCCGTCTATTATAAGCTGCTTCCCCATTTCGGGCTTTTTGGCTTTTATACCGCTTATTTTGATATAGCCCACAGGCTCAACGGCAGGAACGTCTACTATTCTGCATTTTCGGTTTATCACGCAGTAGCCCGTGTCGGCTTCGAGACAAGCCAGAAGCTGGCTTTCCTGCAGCTCGATAATAAGCGTATCGGGAAACTTCCGTTTTATGTTTACCGACTCAACGAAGCTGCATGCATCGAGGATATTCTTTCTCATTTTGCTCTTGTTTATTATAACGAGGCTGTCGCCGGGCTCCACCTCAGCCGTATCTATTATGAACTCGGAAGCGTAGTTTCCGTTGCCCGTCACTTCTATCTTTGAAATTTTGAAAAATGTTTCAACAGCGGCAAACGCGAGAGCAAAAACAATAAAAAGGATAACGACGCGCAGAATTTTATAGCCTTTTCTCATTTTTCTTCTGTACACGCTTCATTCCTCTTTTCTTCTGCGAATATCTGCCCCGAGGGAGGAATAAACTTCCTCCATGCATTCATAGCCTCTGTCAATATGTTCAAGCCCGTAAACCCGGCTTACGCCTTCTGCCGACAGCGCTGCCGTAACAAGCGCCGCGCCGCCTCTCAGGTCAGGCGAACAAAGGCTTGCGCCGCTTAACTTCTCTGCACCCATCACAGCCGCAGTATTGCAGGAGCAGATTATCTCCGCACCCATACGTCTGAATTCCGGAATCTGTGCAAACCGGTGTTCAAATATGTTCTCAACGAAAACGCTCGTACCTTTCGCCTTTAGGCTTGCTGCCATAAGTATCGGCTGAGCGTCCGTAGGGAAGCCGGGAAACGCCGCAGTTTTAATCGGGCGACAGGCGTTAAGCTTCCCCCCGTCGGATATTTTCACCATATCGCCGCCGAGTTCGAGGCGGCAGCCCATTTCGTGAAGTGTTTTGAGCGCAGGCTCCATATCCTCCGGCACGCAGCCGTGAAGCGTTACGCTCCCGCCGCAGGCAGCAGCGGCGGAAAGTATCGTAAGTCCGACGATTCTATCCGGCAGGACGCGGTGCTCCGCACCGTGAAAACGGCGCACCCCGCGGATTTTAATCGTATTCGTTCCCGCGCCGCTCACATCTCCGCCAATGGCGTTCAGAAAGCTTTGCAGAGCAGGTATTTCCGGCTCGCGCGCCGCGTTTGTGATAACGGTGATTCCCTCAGCGGCAGAGGCAGCTATCATGGCGTTCTCCGTCGCCCCGACGCTTACGGTTTCAAAGTTTATCTCCGCGCCCCGAAGCCGTTTCGCCCGGCAGCTTATACGCCCACTTTCGAGCTTTACCTCTGCGCCGAGCTTTTTCAGCGCCGAAAGATGCAGGTCGATGGGGCGCGGTCCGAGCTTGCAGCCGCCGGGAAGGCTGATTTCAGCCTCTCCGAAACGCGCGAGCAGCGCTCCGAGATACACTACCGAGGAGCGCATTTCACGCATTAATTCGTCCGAAATAGTGCATTTATCCGCGCCGGACGAATCAACAAGCGCTGTATTGCCTATTATCTCGGCCTTACATCCGAGGTCACGCAGTATCTTAACGGAAACATCAAGGTCGGATATTCGGGGGACGTTTTCTATCCTGCACTCGTCCCCGGCAAGTACCGAAGCGGCAAGCACCGGAAGCAGGCCGTTTTTCGAGCCCTGCAATTTGACGCTGCCGCCGAGCGGAAGCCCGCCGATTATTTCATAATATTCCATTTTTACCTCCGGCAAAGCGAGAATAAGCATCCCATTCTATGCCAGAGAGAGCCTTGTGGCTACTTGGCCAGAAGCCCCAAAATCTCAGAACAGATATTATCAAGCGCGTCGGGCTTCGCGGCGTCTTTCATTGCCTGCGACATTGCGCCGAGTCTTTCGCGCGAGGAAATAACCTTCATAATGTCCTTATACATTCTTTCTGCGCTGCATTCATTCTCGGTTATAACGAGCGCCGCGCCGCATTTTTCGAGAGCGCGGGCGTTAAACTCCTGATGATTGTTCGTTACATTCGCGGAAGGTATCTGGATAGATGGCTTACCCGTGTAGGTAAGTTCTGCAAGCGTAGACGCCCCGGAGCGGCACATCACAAGGTCGGCCGCCGCCATTTGGAGCGGCATATCGTAGAAAAACGGGAGCAGAACCGTGTGCCTTAGCTCGCCCACGCCTTTATCGCGCAGCATCGCTTCAACGCGTTTAAAGCCCTCTTCTCCCCCGCCCGTCGCGTGAACGTGGGTGAACGCACCCTCCTGCTCGTTTTTCGCTATTATCTCAGCGGTGTATTCGTTCATTTTGGATGCGCCGAGCGAGCCCCAAAACGAGAGCACCACCGGCTTACCGACAGGATAACCGAGCTTTTCACGCGCCGTTTTGGTCGAATAAGCGGAAAAGCCAGCCCGCACGGGAGTTCCAGTAACGGCAACATTTTCCGGGTGTTTATAATGGTTCCGGCTTTCCTCAAAACCCACCATTATTTTGCTGCAATAAGGCTCGAGCATGCGAGTCGTTAGCCCCGGGAGGACGTTTGACTCATGGATAAGCGTCGTTATTCCCAGCTTTGACGCGGCCTTTATCACGGGATAACATACATAGCCGCCC
>JAEEUX010000076.1 GCA_016290695.1 Oscillospiraceae bacterium | reverse complement strand
GGAGAGGAGCTCCGCCGCCATTCCGCCGCCGACGCCCTCCGAGACCTCCGCGCCCATATGATGAACGATAAAGACTCCCGTTTTCGGCTCGAACGTGGAGAGGAGCGCGGCGAGTGTGATCCCCTCGCTTGCCCCCTTTATATGGTGATATAGCTCGCAATCCCGGCCGCATTTATCGCAAAGCGCCGCCTCTTGCTCTGCCATGCACTCGCTCTCTTTCTCTGTGTCGACGATGCGCGCCGTCTCGTGCGTCTCTCCGTCATAGTCAAACTCGATCCTCCGGGCCTCAAACCGCGGGAGGAGCTCAACATTTTGCGCCCGTCCCTCGAGAATGTCCCACGCGAGCGCGTGAGCATACGGGGAGAGGAGTATCCGGCTCGGATTTCCGGCGTTCTTTGCCGAGTCATATACGCCGACCGGGACTCCGCAGAAACGCGCCCCGAAATCGTCCGAGACGACCGTCCCCGGGATTTCGATAGAGATCGAGCAATCCGCGAGCTCCGGCAAATAGCGCTGATCGCGCTCGTGGTAGACGTACCCGCTCGACATGATCGGATATTTCCCGGCCTTGACCGCGATCCGCTCATACCACGCGGCGCACTCAAAGCCGTGATTTTCCATTTCGGTATCTTCCGGGATCGTGTAGTAACCAATGAGCATTTTTTCTTTCATGGCATGACAATCTCCTCTCTGTTTTAGGCGGTCGCGGCCCGCTCGCCGCGCCTTTTGATATTTCTCTCAAAGATCGCTTGCGCTACCTCTGCACTATACACTCGGCGACCGTACTCGTCTACGGCCCCGGTGTAACCGTTCTTGAGTTCCCGGTAAATCGTCGCCCTGTGCGATCCGACTCTCTCGGCGATCACGCCCACGGGCGCGCCGCCGTTGTGGAGTCTCTCGATCTCCGCCCGCTCGGTCGGCCCGAGGTAATAGCCGACTTTTTGGATCATGTTCCGGCCTCCTTTCCCTTGAAATAGATAAAAAAAGAGAAGTGCTCGAGCTCTTTTGAGCTTTCGCACTTCAATGGTAAATCAACAAAAATTTTTTAGAGCGAAAATTTATCTTTACATTTTCCGAAATTGTGCTATAATATATCGCGTGTCACAGAAAAAGAATATCGAGGCTTGCCGCTTAGTTTCTTTTGGGCCTGTAGCTCAGCTGGGAGAGCGTTCGGTTCGCATCCGAGAGGTCGAGAGTTCGAATCTCTTCAGGTCCACCAGTTCAGCATACATATAACATATTTATATGTATATGCTCGGCAATCTTTAGGGGTATAGCTCAGTTGGTAGAGCATCGGTCTCCAAAACCGAGTGCCGAGGGTTCAAGTCCTTCTGCCCCTGCCATTTCGAGTGGTCATAACGGATTTGCGTTATGGCCACTCGATTTTTTGTTTTTATATTGCTTTTTCACTTCATCTCACTGGCGTCATCCGCTTTCTGTAATTTTCATCATGACTTGCCAATCGTCATTGACATCAATCCATGTCAAAAATCGTTTTCCTTTCGTTCTGACAATGTCAAATACAGCAAGCCGCCCTTGAGAGCTGCTTGATTGCAGCCCCGAAAAAAGCGAGAAAATAACGGCAGCTGATCCGGGTAAACCGCAGCATCCAGGACAAGGATGCCTTTGCCATGACCAAAGAGGATATGGGTTTCCGGAGATTTCTGCTGCGAGGTGCCGTGAAGGTTGAGGCAGAGTGGGCGCTCCCGTGTCCGGCTTATGATGTTCTCAAGCTCCATCACAAGGTTCAAAAACACCGCTTGGGAACGGGGCTTGTGGCTCCGATTCCGAAGGGATTTCCGGCCGTACTATAGAGGATACTTACAACCGAACAGAGGAAAAAGTCAGCCAAAAACGGCGGAAAACCGCCCTGATTCCCTCTCTTTTGACGTTTTTTCGGACTTCATCTCTCTTTTTTCGACTTTTATTCAACAAGCCCGCTTCCGGCTCAATCCAGAAGCGGGCTTGTCTACAGACTGGCGTTGTCTCAAAACGGCTAAGCAAGCCGAATTGAGGCCTCCTCTTTTGCTGTTGCAGAATGCATTGATTGCCGCATCAATCATGATTATATTGCACAGCTTTGCGGGATGCGCTATAATATACACAAAATGTCAGGCTTTTTAGCGCCGCGCCATTACGGTTTCCTGCTTTTCGCTTAAACATGGCACGACAAGGAAGGAGAGCGATTATTATTGAACCACCTGTTCTCTGAGGCAGCCGCCACGGAAGCAAACCCCAATTGGGAAATGCTTATCAGCAGGCGAAGCGAGCTATATTCGCGCGCCGACGATATCCGTTCCCCGTTTGACAGGGACTATACCCGTATTCTTCACTCCATGGCGTACCGCCGCCTAAAGCACAAGACGCAGGTTTTTTTCAATATAAATAACGACCATATCTGCACGAGAATGGAGCACGTCGGGCACGTCGAATCCGTCAGCTCCACGATTGCAAAATCACTCGGATTGAACGAGGAACTAACGAAAGCCATCGCAATCGGACATGATTTAGGCCACGCGCCCTTCGGCCATCAAGGCGAGACCGTACTGAAGAAGCTCTCGAGGGAATATCTGAAAAATGACTTCTGGCACGAGAGGAACGGGCTCAGATTCGTTGATTCCATTGAGCTTTTGGAGGATAACTATAAATACAATCAAAACATGAATCTAACCTATGCAGTCAGAGACGGCATCATATCGCACTGCGGAGAAATGGACCAGAACGGCATCTTCCCTCGCGACATCTCGGTTCCGATAGAGGATTTTGACGAGGTCGGAAAATTTCAAGCCGTCACGTGGGAGGGCTGTGTTGTTAAGATAGCCGACAAGATTGCATACGTCGGGCGCGATATCGAGGACGCGGCCAGTCTTGGACTACTCAGTCAGAGCGATCAGAACAAGCTTCTGAAAATGGCACGGGCATTCGATCAGTACGTTATGAACACGACGGTTATAATGCATAATATGATTATAGACATCTGCCAGAACAGCGCTCCTGATAAGGGCATTGCAATGAGTGAGCAGTTTTTTCAGCAGCTTACCGAAATCAAGCGCTTCAATTATGAATGCATATATCATAACAAACGCCTTGACCCATTCATCCATTATTCCGAACTCGTACTCACGCAGATATTCAATATGCTGCTCTCCTTTTACGACGGCCGACACACATGGAACAACATAAACGACAGCAGGCAGTTCACGCCCAAGCTCTCGGGCTCCTTTGAAAAATGGCTGGCAAGATACTGTTCAACGGAAATCGTGCCGGAGGGTCCATTGAAAGAGATCGCCCTGCAGTGCGAGAATGAGAAAATCTATCGGGCGCTGGACTCCAGTGAAATTTATATTCAGGCGGTTATAGATTATATTTCCGGCATGACCGACCGATACGCCATTGAGCTTTTCAACGAGCTTTTGGAGTATTGAGGCTTTTATACGACCGGTCGGGTCTTGCCTCTCCCTCGCCGCCGCAGCATGTATAAACACGAAAAACAGCAGGGCGCTGAACGTGCCCTGCTGTAATTTATTCAGTGACCACGCTGCCAAGCAGCGAAGCGACGCCGTATATTACGGCGAACAAAAGCCCTGCCGGGACGGCCAAAAGCGCAATCACGGCGCATCCGAGTGAAAGTATCGCGCCGCGGAAAACGCGCTTCATTGCCGTTCCTCCCCGCCGCTTACGATGCCGTAATACGCTCTCGCCGTCCCGCGGTATACGAAGACATAGAACAGCGCAAAAGCAAGGAAGCAGGCGACGTTCGTAGCGATGAGCAGGCGCGTGTTGAATACGCCGAAAATGCGTATCATATTACGCACGAACGGGAACGCGAAAACGAGATGTACGCCCGCCAGCAGCAGCGGCGCGAAAAACACAGTGAGCACCTGCGAATTGACCGCGCTTTTTATCTCGCGCTTAGTCATGCCCACCTTCTGCATGATGCTGAAGCGGCTTTTATCCTCGTAGCCTTCCGAAAGCTGCTTATAGTAGATGATAAGAGCTGCCGCCGCGATAAATACTATGGAGAGAACTATTCCGAGGAAGAAAAGGCTTCCGTTGAGGCTGAAAAAGTCGCTGCGGGAATCGGCGTAGGCGGAATAGCCGCAATAGAGAAAAGCCTGCGGCTCGTCGCAGAAGCCGTTTGCGTCAGTAATGGCCTCATAAGTGCGGGCGGCTATTTCAAGCTGCTCCTCCGCGTCCGCGCCGGGCAGGTCAAAGCCGCAGCAGCGCGCCGGGGCGGAGCTTATGGCGTCTTCGCCGAGCGAAGTGAGATAAGCCGATAACTGGCCGGTATAGGCCTCCCAATCCGGCACGAAGACGAGGTAAGTCGTGAGTATGGTGTCGTACATTGAGAGCTTGAAGGGCAACTCGGTCAAGATGCCCTGCACGCGGAGCATCGGCGTGTTTTTTACGCCTATCGTGCCGTAGGGGTATGCCTCCCCGCTCGACCATACGAGCGCTTCGCCCGGCTCAAGAACGATATTCTTCCCCGCAAGACGGTTATAGTCCGAAAGCGGAACCGCAATTATCGTGCGCAGCTTTTCAATCTCCATCGGGGATGAGGTTATATCCACGCGGCGCGCCATCTTATCGGCGGAAATCGCACTATCCTCAAAAACGCCCGTTAAGGAGTATTCCATATACGACACGAGCCCTTCCGCGCAGCCCGACGCAGCCTTTTCTATCGCAGCCGCGGCCGCTTCGCCGTCAGCCGCGGCGCAGGCATGAGGTGAAGCGTATTCCACATTGAAGATAAGGTCATAGGGGCAGGCTGAGCGCACGGAATCCTCGCCGCCGAAATAGAGGCAGCTCGTCGAGGATATCATAACGAGAACCATAGTCGCGAGTATGCATATCGAGGCAAGGCCAGCGCCGTTGCGCTTCATGCGGAAGGCCATAGAGGACACGGAAACGAAGTGGCGCGGTTTGTAATAATAGCCCTTTTTCTTTTGCAGGAGCCTGCACATGGCGACGGAGCCTGCGATGAAAAGAAGATATGACGCCACTATCACCATGAGGACCGCGAGGAAGAAAAGGCTTATTGCGGAAAGAGGCTCCTTTATGGTCACGGCGAGGTAATACGCCGCGCCGAGAAGGATCGCCCCGATTACAGCAAGTACCCAGTTCGCTTTCGGCGGCTTTTCGCCGGCTGCCTCGCTTTTGAGAAGATCGAGAGGCTTTGAAAGGCGCACTCGCGCAAGCGACGCGACGAGCAGCAGGGCAAATATCGCGCCGAAGAAAATGAACGCTGCGATTATGCTGCTCGTTTCTATGGTCAGCGTATAGCCCGCCGTCTCCCCCGTCGCGCGAAGCAAAAAGAGCTCGGCGAGCTTCTCGAAGAGCAGCCCCGCCGCGATCCCGGCGACGAGCGCGAAGCACGCGGAAAGCAGCACCTCCCAAACGAGTATGCGGCTGATGTTTGATTTGTTCATGCCGAGAATGTTATATAAGCCGAATTCTTTGTTTCGTCTCCGAATGAGGAAGCTATTGGTGTAAAACAGGAACAGCAGCGCGAAGAGCGCCATGACTATCGTTCCGAGGTTGAGTATCATAGCAACGTTGCCTCCGCCTCGCATGGTGTTCATTATCGGTGAATGGGCAAGACTTGAAATGATATAAAACATCATCACGACGCCCGCGCAGGTAAGCAGATACGGCAGGTAAAGCTTCCTGTTTTTCCGCATGCCGTCTATGGCGAGGCGGAAATAAAAGCCTCTTTTCATCGCGCGTCACCGCCAGTCGCAAGCACAGTGAGAGTGTCGGATATTTTCTGATAAAGCTGCTCGTTCGTGTCGCTTCCCCGGTAAAGCTGGTGGTATACCTCGCCGTCGCGGATAAAGAGGACGCGCGTTGCGTGGCTCGCCGCCTTTACAGAGTGGGTAACCATAACTATCGTCTGGCCGCGGCGGTTCACCTCGGCGAAAAGAGAAAGCAGCTCGTCAGTCGCGCGGGAATCGAGCGCGCCAGTGGGCTCGTCCGCGAGCAGGAGTTTCGGCTCGGTTATGAGCGCTCTTGCCGCCGCGGCGCGCTGCTTTTGCCCGCCGGAAACCTCGTAGGGGTACTTTTTAAGAAGCTGCGCTATGCCGAGTTCCTCCGCAAGCGGCTTGAGCCGCGCCGACATCTCGGCGTAATTTTTACCCGCGAGCACGAGCGGCAGGTAAATGTTGTCTTCTAATGTAAACGTATCGAGCAGGTTGAAATCCTGAAAAACGAAGCCGAGCTGGTCGCGGCGGAAGGCGGCGACATTCTTTTCCGGCAGCGTCGCTGTGTCAACGCCGTCGAGTATGACCTTGCCGCTCGTGGGCTTATCGAGAGCCGCGAGCAGGTTAAGCAGCGTCGTCTTGCCGCTGCCCGATTCGCCCATTACGGCGACGTATTCTCCGCGCTCGACGGAAAAATTCACGCGCCGCAGCGCCTCCACCTTCTGCGTACCGAAGCGCGATGTGTAAACCTTTTTTAAATCATGTACTTCTAAGATGCTCATGTTGTTTCCTCCTTTTGGCATACACATCATAGCAAACGGGAAAATGTTACGCCATCGAATCGGCTTACATTTTCCCGTCCTTTTCTTACGGTTTTGTAAGGTTTATTCCATGCTGATTTTTCTGCGGCTCAGGCCGACGCGAACGGTCGTACCCTTGCCGGGTTCGGACTCGGCGTTTATAGTGTGTCCTAGATTATTGCAGACGCGGCGGCAGAGGTAGAGCCCCAGCCCGCTCGCGCGCTTGTCCGCGCGCCCGTTCCAGCCCGTATAGCCCGGCTCGAAAACGCGGGGAAGGTCCTCCGGCGCTATGCCTATGCCCGTGTCGGAAACGCAGAGGGCATCGCCTTCAAGACAGATAGATATTTTGCCCTCCGGGGTGTATTTGAGCGCGTTTGAAACGAGCTGCTCCAGCACGAAGGAGAGCCATTTTTCGTCCGTGAGGACGGTATACTGTACTGGCGTATAGTCGAGCGTCAGGCGACGGTCGATGAATTCGCCGGAAAACTTTTTCACAGCGCCGCGGATTATGCCGTCCAGCTCACATTCGCGCAGGACGTAGTCCGTCGCCCCAGCGTCGAGCCTGAGATACGCCATCACCATATCGACGTATTGCTCCACGCGCCCGAGCTCCGCCGTCAGGCGGCGTGAGGTCGGCGAGTCCTCGTTTTGCAGCGTGAGGCGCATGGCGGCGATAGGCGTCTTTATCTGATGCGCCCAAAGCGTGTAGTATTCCACCATGTCGCTGTATTTTTTCGCGCTGAGCACCTCCTGCTCGCGGCGCGCCTCCTGAACCAGCGCGATTATGCGGCGGTAGTCAGCGTCCTCCGCCGTTTTCATTTCCGGCAGCATGGTCTCGGTAAAGGCCTCGGTGAGCTTTATAAGCGTATTATGCTTCGCTCGCGCACGGCTAAAATTTCGCGCGAGGTAAAAAACGCCAAACACGGCGCAGATCGCCGCCGGGTAGCCCACCGCCGCAAGCGGCAGGCCGTATAGATAAAACACCGTCGCGAAAACGGCGCAGCACAGCGCGAAAAGCGCAAGCCCCGGGACGCGCCCACGCAGCCACAAAGCGAAAAAGTTCTTCATTCCACAAGGTACCCCACGCCGTGCTTCGTTATTATAAAGTCGCGCAGACCCGCCGCGTCAAGCTTTTTCCGCAGGCGGTTCACGTTCACCGTGAGCGTATTGTCGTCCACGAATTCGTCCGACTCCCAAAGCAGCTCCATGAGCCTTTCGCGGCTCACCGTCCTGCCCTTGGACTGCATGAGCGCGAGCAGTATGCGGTATTCGTTCTTCGTGAGTTCGATTTTTTCACCCGCGTAAGTCAGCGAGCCGTCGCCCGTATTGAGCAAAGCGCCCCTGTGCTCCAAAACCGGCATCGACGCGCCGAAATCGTAAGTCCGGCGCAGCAGCGCGTGAATTTTCGCCATAAGCACACTCTGGTCGAAGGGCTTGGCGATAAAATCGTCCGCGCCCATGTTCATCGCCATAACGATGTTCATATTGTCGGCGGCGGAGGAAATGAAAATCACCGGAACCTTTGAGACGCTTCGTATCTCGCGGCACCAATGGTAGCCGTCGTAGAAGGGCAGCGAAATATCGAGCAGCACAAGCTGCGGCGCGCAGGCGGAAAACTCCGCCATCACGTTCCGAAAATCCTTCACGCAGAAGGTCTCCATATCCCAAAGCGCGGTCTGCGCCGCGATAGCCTCCGCTATCCCGCGGTCATCTTCAACAAGGAAAATACGGTACAATCCAAAGCCCTCCTTCCGGCGCTGTGAGTATACCACAGACAGGCACGAAAAACAAGGATTGCATGGGGACGGGGCGCCCGCCGAGCTCTAAAGCGCCGGCGAGCCCGTCAGAATTGATGTTGTGCAGCGCAGCAAGGCGGTCGGCTTCTTCTATCGGCGTCGCCATAGAAAGGCGCGTATCTTCATTTTCCGGGTTAAAGCGTTCAGACAAAGGTATCACGTTGCCGTCGTCGTTATAGGTGACGGAGTCAGCGGATTTGACATCCCTGTTGTCGAGAGAGATGAAGGTGTCTGTCTTTCTACCGCCTTCTCCGCCTCGTCCACCATGCGCTGCGCGGTTTCCATGTCTCCGCGTTCGACGGCTGCGAGGTAATCCGCGTCCTGCTGCGGCGTTACGCGGGAAAACCGCATCTTTGGGTTTTCTGCTATAAAGTCATAAAGCGCGTCTTTGACTTTCTCAAGGTCTGTGAAGTCGTAATTGTACTTGTTTTCAAAAAGCACTTCGCCTTCAAGAAAAGCGTTATATACACGCTCAGCATATTTATTTATGCCGATTAGAGCCGTTGCCCTTGTTGCTTCATAGCTCCGGCTATCATACTTTTTGATTATGTTGATTACTTTGTTTCGCTCTGCGGCTTTAAAGGTAGACCATGCGCGGCCTGCTTTTGCATTTCGCGTTGTCTGTCCTTCTCCCTCTGTTCGTCCGCCCATGTCTGTATGTCGAGCGCCATTTGATACAGTTCTTCGTCCGTTTTCCCCCTCGTTACCGGGTCTCGTTCCCTGCAACTCGGCATTGCCAGTATGTCGAATAGGTGTTCGTTTTCCGGTCTTAGTCCTGTCATTGCCATTATTCTCTTTCCCCCTGTTATATTTCTCCCCGCCGTCATCGGTATCGGCGCGGGTAACTGCTTCGTCCATGCGGTTTAATTCTTCGCGGACGGTCTCGCCGTAAAGCGGCGCTCTCTGCGTCTCCGCTTTTCTCCCGGCGAGGATATCTATATCTGTCCACCCCCGTACGGGGTGGGACCACAGAGTTTATGCAGCAGATTATAGCAAGCCTATTTCAATCCACCCACCCCGTGCGGGGTGGGACAGCCGCCGCGAAGAAAGCCGAGGATCTCGCCCTTATTATTTCAATCCACCCACCCCGTACGGGGTGGGACGATACGCAATGGAGCATTGTCCAGACCTACGAGATTTCAATCCACCCACCCCGTGCGGGGTGGGACGCAAATACGACGAACATAGGACCCGGGCAAATTGGATTTCAATCCACGCGCCCCGCGGGGGGCGCGACTATTATTCCTCCTTAGGTGCGGCCGGTGAATTTCTTATTTCAATCCACGC
>JAEEUX010000075.1 GCA_016290695.1 Oscillospiraceae bacterium | reverse complement strand
TTTTCTCTGCCGCCGGAGTGCATATATGGACGAAAACCGATACTGCCAAGGAAGACTACGACGACGATATCAAGAATTTCACCACGAACAATAACAGCGGCTCGCAAAACCCCATCTATATTTCCGGCGTCGGCGGACGCCTTAACTACCCCGATGTTATCATAGAGCCTTATCTTCAGGATAAGGAAAACAAGATAATGGTTCGCGTTAAGACCTCCGACCTTTCCAAGTTCATGTCCTCGGACGCGATTACGAGAAACAAGCAAACCGTTACTTACTCAAACGGCGAGAAGGAAACCTTTGAAGAGGTCATAACCAATGGCGTCGCGGGCGTTCTCGCCTCCAAGGGCAGGGTTGACGGTGAATACGTCTATTTCACCTTTGCCGACACAAGCCAGACCTATAACGGCAAGCTCTACGCCATTACCGCCACGCCGCTTGGCGATGATACCGTCGCCACATGGTACGACGCAAACACCCTCAGAACCTATGTCGGCAACACCTTCTACTTTACCGCGGGCGGAGATATGCAGCGCAACATTATAACCCTTTCCGCGGAGAAGGCCAAATCGAGCGTTACCATGCAGGGAACACTGAGATACACAAATTATAATCTGCTTGCAGGCAATTCCGGCAGCGAGTCCAACGTCCCTGCGCTCGGCGCCGTTTTGTCCGCCGGTTCTGCGGGCGGAATAGCAAATTCCGGCGGCTTTGTCAGCGCGGGCCCCATAGCAATTTCCGGCGAGCCGGACCGCTATATCCGTTATATGGTTTCAGTAAACGGGACTGACCTTGTTCGTGAGACCCTGCTTCCCGTTTCGTCCGGCACAAGCGCTTCCGCAAGCTCTGCCGATTCCGGCTCTCCTTCTCTCCTTTGGGATTTTAACAGCGATAACGCCATGAGCTCTGTTATGGGAACAATAAAGAACGCGCGCGTAAAATACTCCGGAGAAAAAGACGCCGCCGGCAACGATTATTATGTCTTTACTGCCACAGGCTCAGACCCGTATCTTTCCATCGATACTCCTGTTGAAAACGCCGACGATATACAATGGGTAAAGGTCAGGGCTAAGAACGTAAGCGGAGTGGAAAAGCTTGAGCTATTCGCTCTGCGAAACGATCAAAGCTACGTTTCGGGCAATTCCAATGTTCAGATAAGTTTGAAAAAAGACAATGAGTGGCACGAATATGTATTCAATCTCCAGGAGATTAATAAGCAAATTAACAACCTCGAAACTTCCCTTTGGACGGGGAGGCTTAAATGGCTGCGCCTTGACCCCATGCAGAGCGGCGAAAAGAACGGCAGCAAAATCTATATTGATTATGTAGCGTTCTTTAATAATGAGACCGTTGCACGAAACTTCCGAAACGGCGCGACTGTAACAACCGACTCCTCCGGCAACTCCGTCATTGATATTTCCGCCAATTTCCCGAACGGCGTGAGCCCCGTAAGCTCAGATATTTTCAACGAAATTTCGATAAGCGGTACTATGCGCGACGATACTTACCAAATAGACCACGGCGCTTATATCCCCGTCGACTTGGGTAACGCTGCGGAAATGACGGTAAAGATTTTCCCGCAGGATTACAGCTACACCATAACCGGGGATAACGGTAAAGAGATTTCGCAGACAAGAACAGAAAAGCCGAAGTCCATACAGTTCGTCGTCTATGACGCTAACGATGAGCTTCGCGGCGTTTATGACGTAGTGGACAATTATTCGGAATCCGGCGGATTTTATATCTTTAACAGCACTATGGAGTTCATGGAGTCGAGTGCTGAGCAGATACCCAAAGTGGACGAAAACGGCAACGAGGTTAAGGACGAAGCAGGAAACACCGTATATGAGACTATCGAAAACCCTGGTCTTGTCCCGGAACCGGGCGATAAGCTCTATCTGCGCCTTGTAACTGACCGTTTGGCGCAGGCTAACGCCATACGCAAAAAAGGCGATACCGTCATAGACACTTACCAGTATTCCGACGTGTTTACGGGCTATTATTTCTACGAGTCGCCCTCCTACAAGCAGCCTCCCGTTATAGGCATAGACGACCCCATTACCATCGAATACGGCAATCTGCCCCTTATCGGCAGCACCGGCATGAGCCTCAATTTCCCCTTCGTAAACATAGGCATAATGAAGATACATAACGGCTACCGCATTTATTTCGGCGTTTCGCCGGTTCAGATAGCCGATACCGTTAAGGGAACGCATATGTCCTCGATGTCCGGCAGCGAAGGGCAGTATTGGAAAGACCTTTTCTCCATAAAGCACCCCTTTGACAGCTTCTTCGGCGGTCTGGGCGAGGCGTCGCAGCAGATAAGCGAAATTAAAAGTCAGGCTAAGGAAGCCGCCGCAAACGGCGAAAAGTTCAATTCCGCAAGCCTCGGCAGCCCGTCATGGAAGTTCGATATCTCCATAGGTATGTATTTTGATTTCCATTACTGCACGATAACCCAAGGCCATACCACCCAGAATATATTTAAGTTCGACGGCTTGGGCGGTTATGTTTCCATAACGCTCGGCTTCAGCATGGCGTGGTATTTCATTCTGCCCGTCGTGTTCCTGCCAGCGTATATCGGAATTGAAATACAGGGGACCGTAATGGGCTTCCTCGGCGCTACCTTTAACAGCAAGGTAGATATTAGCTACGACGACAGCATGAACGGCAGCGCCGATATCAACGATGGTATTACAGAGATAAACGGCGGCATACGCGGATGTGCCTATGTCCAGCTAAGCCTTGGCGTTGGCCTCTGCGGCACCCTTGGCGTGCGAGCCTCCGGCAAGGTTCAGATGATTGCCAACTGGGAGCCGAAGGACCCGAACGGTTCGTGGGGCTTCTATGTGGATATTTCCGCCGGACTTATCATCGACCTGTTCCTGTTCTCCATTCCGCTTATGTATACCTTCCCAGGCTGGCCCTTCGGTTCGTTTGAGTATTACGCGACTTCGCATTCGCAGACCTATACCTCCAACGGAATGACGACAAACGCTCTCATGTCGCCCTCGGAAAAGCCTGAGAACACCTTTAAGCTCCGCGAAAGCAGAGGCGATTCCGTTTGGACGGGCAGCGACATGGAGCTTATGGGAGCCTTCGCACCCAACAAGCAGCTTGAAAAGGTTTTGGTTGAGAACGCTTACGAGCGCCCGGACGCCCAGCTTATTACGCTTTCAGACGGAGAAACGCTCGTTCTTGCCTTCCTCGATACGGATAACACCAAGGGTAAATACGAGCGCACGACGCTGAAAATGGCGACCTATCATAATAACAGCTGGAGCGAGCCCGTTATTATATCGAACGATAAGACCGGCGATTTCCAGCCCTCCATCGGCGAAATGAAGGACGGCAGGATTTTGGTTTCCTGGGTTTCGACCTCTCTCGCCACGAATACTGACCTTGGTGATAATCCCAGCGACGAAGAGGTAATAGAATACCTTAACAGTGCGGATGTTTACGCGGCGTTCATTGAGCTTGATAGTAATAAGGACATCAAGACGAAGCAAGACGGCGGCATTAAGGTTGCCGATGCCGAGGTCACGCGCATTACGAAAGACGACTATGAAGAACATTATGACGCTAATCCCACCGTCGTTTGCGACATGGAAAGTGGAGACGCAATCGTTTATTATGTAAAGAGCTCGCGCGATTGGAAGAAAGACGTTAGCGTAGGCGACCTTGTGAACCCCTATACGAACGACAGCGTCGTCTGCTACATGATTTATAACGCCGTGGCGGACACCGACACATGGACAGACGCAGAAGAACATGAACAATCAGCAAACATTCCCGCAGGCTGGCTCTTTAAAAATTACTATCGCAACGAAATGGATCACGATATTTCCGACTTAACGCCCGAACAAGCGGAATTTGCTTACGATTGGCTGATTTCTCTATTCGGAGGCCAGCGTTTCCTTGACGGTCCTGTAAACACTCAGGATGTTCGCTACGCCATACCCGATATCACTGCCATAGGCTATAATGGCAAATCCGTCTGCGCCTACACCATTGACCCGGACGGCAGCAACGACACCTCCGAAGACAAGGAGATTTACTTCCAGGTCTATGACTTTGGGGAGCATAAAACGAAGTGCCAGATCGCCATTACCGACGATGAAGTTGCCGACGCAATGCCGCAGTTCTTCCGTTCCAAGGTGAATGAGGGGAACGGCGAAAATACGCACACCAAGCTCTTCTGGTACCGTGACGGCAAGCAGGTGGTTTATATCGACGTGAGCGAGCTGCTTACTAACGGCATAGACGAAAACGGGCAACTTAAAGGTATAGAAGACGATACGAAAATAACATTTACATACAAAGAGATTAAAAGAGATAAAGATGGCAAAGTAGTTTACCAAGGTGGCACCGGGGAAGGAAAATATACCCCTGTCATTGAAGAAATATCGGAAACGATAAATAAATATACCGAGCCGCACCTTGTATTTACTTACACCGAGGATAAGAATTCCTCAGCGCAGTCTGCGGACTTCAGGGCAGTTGAGGACTCTAAGGGCAACCTTTATGTCATCTGGACAGAGGGCGTAGAGGATGAAGAAGGGAACGTCGCCCGCGAAATCTTCGGCACAGGCCTTGTGTATTATGATGAAACGTCTTATGAAGCTCAAGCAGGAAGCGGAGAAAGTACAAAAAATGTTACTTGGACGCAAACGGATAGTCAAGCCACATCCGGCTGGTCTAAGCCTTATCGCATCACGCGCGAGGGCTATAATAACGACGAGCTTGCCGTGGCTATGTCAGGCGAAAATCTGATAGTCGTCCACAACCGTTTCTCGGAAGAGCTTGTAGTCCCGGAGACAAGCAGTACGGTTGACGTTGAAATTACGAACGAAACGGAAAATAAAACGGCGACACGCGAGGCTTATTATAACGGCGAGGTTGACTTTATGCCCATCAGAATAAGCGATATGTGCCTCGTTTCCGAAGCCTTGGAGCCCTGCGGAAGCGTCGAGACTGAGAACATTGTTCTTTACAGCGTCGAAACCATCTCGGATGATAGTCTTGAAACGCAGGATGAAGTTATTCAGAATAACAAGCGATTTGTTCCAGTAACTCTCCCCATGGGCGACAGCGATGTTTCCGTTGAGGTAACAGTATCCAACAATGGCATGAACATAGCGCAGGGCTATAAGCTCAGCCTTTATGCCGTCGATAAATCCGGCGCGGAAACGCTTGTTGGGGTTTCCGAAGAAAGCGAGCTTCTCACGCCAAACCGCAGCATGACATACAGCTTTGATTACACGCTGCCCGCAGATATCGACGGACTTCGCTTCAAGGCTGTCACGCAGGAAATGAAGGACAAGGCAAACAAAATCTATTACACTAATACAGATACCTTCCTTTCTGACGCGCTTGAAGCCAAGGCGGAATATGAAATAACTAATATAAAGACCTATCAGGCGGCGGACGGCTTCCATGCAGCAATGGATATAATTAACGTGGGCAACGCTTCCTCCGCTGCGGGCGAGCAGCTCACCGTTGAGCTTAAAGGCCCGGCCAACCTTGCCGAGAAGGAAGAATTTAAGGATTCTCTCATTCTCTACCAGGGCGCCGTCAGCCTCGGCATCGGCGAAACGAAAAATTTCGACGTTCCCGTAAAAATTCTCCCCGCTATGCTTGCTGATTACGGCTTTATCACCGCTCTTATCACGGTACAGAAGGAATATGTCGCCCATAAGCTTAGCTTTGACGACGGCAGCACGAAGGACTATATGGGCATAAAACATCTTAGCAATATGGAGTACGTCGATTTCGACCTCGTAAAGCCCATCATGTCAGTCGGCGATGTATCGGTTGCGGTCGGAAACACGGCTAACATCTACCTTACGATGGATTTGAGCGATAAATTCCGCGCCTCCGACTCCGTAACCTACGCAGTAGACGATTTGGAGGTTGCCATGATTCAGGACGGCAAGGTTCTCGGCGTCGCCCCCGGAACTACCACCCTTCACGCAACGCACGCGGCCACCGGCGCTACGGTTACGTCCACGGTTACCGTTAGAAGATACTCCGCTCCTTCCGACACCGCACCGAGCACGATAGTTGCCGAAGTTTCCGGCGACGAGGGCAGCGTCACCGTCGCGGCCACGGTTAAGGGTAATACCGCCGCAGTAACCGCGCCGACGGAGACTCAGCTGCAGGAAATCATCGGCAGCGGAAAGGAAACCGGCTCCGTAACAATCGACCTTTCGAGCCTTCCGGATAACATCACCGCGGTAACCGTTCCGGCGGAAACGGTCAAGGCCATTAACGACGCGATGGAAAGCGGCGCCGAGGGGCTAACGATAAAGCTTCCGAACAGCAGCGTTACCTTCGATTCCGGTGCGCTCAGCACTATCGCGGAGGAAATTACGGGCGGTGAGCTGACGCTCAGCCTCGAGCCGATCGAAGAAACCGCTCTTACCGCCGAGCAGCAGGAAGCATTGAGCGATATGGATGTCCGCGAGGTTTATGACATATTCCTCACGGATGGCAGCACGAGAATAAGCAATTTCGGCGGCAAGGCAACGGTTGAAATAAAGCTCAAGGACGAGCAGAAGCGCGGCAGCGTATCCGTCTGGTACGTCGCGGATAACGGCGGAAAGGAAAAGCTTCCGACGATACGAACGGCTAAAACCGTGAAATTCACCGTAAGGCATTTCTCCAATTACGTTATCGCAAACGACGACGAGAAACCCGCAGACTGCCCGAAGGACGATAGCTGCCCGCTGAACTTCTTCTCTGATTTGGACAAGACAGCGTGGTATCACGACGGCGTCCACTGGGCGCTGAAAAACGGCGTAATGAACGGCGTTAGCGACACGACGTTCAGCCCGAACGGTTTGACAAGCCGCGCCATGCTCGTGACTATGCTCCACCGCATGGAAGGCGAGCCCGCGACAAACTATCCCATGGCGTTTACAGACCTTGAAAGCGGCGCGTGGTACACCGAGGCCATACGTTGGGCCGCGGCGAACGAAATAGTCACCGGCTACGGCGATGGTAGGTTTGGCCCGAACGATACTCTCACGCGCGAGCAGCTTGCCGCTATCCTTTATCGTTACGCCAAGACGAAGGGGCAGGGCTTCAAGGGGCTTTGGGCCTTCCGTCTCGCCTTTGACGACGCCTCAGAGGTTTCCGATTGGGCATATGAAGCCATGTGCTGGATGAATATGCAGGGCGTAATCCAAGGCACGAGTGAGACAGCACTCAGCCCCAAGGGCAATGCGACGCGCGCGCAGGTTGCAACGATGCTTATGCGTTACGTCGCGCTTGAACAGTAAAAATTCCTCCCGCGCCAAAGGGCGGAAGGAAGAAAATTATACGGTAAAGACATAGATAGATAAAAAATACAGGCTCCCTTAACGAAGCGGTTTTCGCTGTTTCTGAAAAGGGAGCCTGTAAGTTTAAAATACTAATGTGTCATCAACGGGTCATCGAAGAATTTTTAAGCCATTTTCCGCTTAGGTAGTATGACCACGTTATGAGGAAGCCGAGGCCGAAGCCGAAAAGGCCGTTCCACCAGATTATTTTGTAGCCGAGAAACGCGCTGTATCGGAAAAGGTACGTTGTAAGAACTCTCATGCCGAGCGCGCCTGTAGCGACTATCATGGGTATACCCGTGTGGTTGGAGCCCTGAAAAACGCCGAAAAGCGGGATATACATAGTCAGGATTATATTCACAAGCGCGACTGTACGAAGATGCTGGAGGCAGTATTCCTCCGCCTTGCCGCTTATGCCGAAAAGCCGGCTTATGTACGGCGCGAGAATTATCACCGCGCCTGAGATTATCAGCGTCATGGCAAGCGTTATAAGCATGGTCTGTCGTATACCGGATTTTACACGCTCCGGCTTTCCCGCGCCGATATTCTGCCCGGTATAGGTCGCCATAGTGGTCTGGAAGGCCGTGCAGGGGATGTTTAAGTACATTTCGATGCGGTTTCCTACGGTGAAGGAGGCCGTCATGGTCTGCCCGAAGCCGTTGACGGCTCTCTGGATAAGCGTAAGGCCCATGGAGGCGATAACCATCTGCATCGCAATCGGAAGCCCCACCTTGGTCGTTTGCAGGGCAAGCGGAGCGCTCCATTTATATTCCTTGAGCTTGAAGTTGAAAATCGGATACTTCTTAGTCATGTAAAAATACGCCGCTACGAAGGAAGCTGCCTGCGAAATAAGCGTGGCAACCGCCGCGCCGACGACGCCCCAATGGAACACGGCGACGAAGAGCAAATCCAGCGCTACGTTCATAATAGATGAAATGAGCAGGAAGTATAGCGTCGCCGCGCTGTCGCCCACCGCGCGCAAAATGGATGAAAAGGCGTTGTAGCCATACTGGAAAATAAGCCCCAATGCGTAAATGCGGAAATAGCTTACCGTTAAATCAAGATAATCCTCCGGGACACTGACGATATACTTATACGCCGGGCGCGCGACTAATAAGCCGAGAAGCGCCGCGATAACGCCCAAGCCCATTAGCAGGATTATTCCCGTTGAAGCGTTTGCGCGGACGCCTTTTTCGTCGCCCGCGCCGTAATGCTGCGCGATAATTACGCCGTTACCTGCCGAAATGCCGAGAGCGATAGCGAGGAACAGGAACGCGAAGCTGCCCGTCGTGCCGACGGCGGAAAGGGAAGCCTCACCCGCAAAGTTGCCTACTATTATAGCGTCCGCCGTGTTGTAAAGCTGCTGCAAAAGCGAGCCTGCAAGCACGGGCATGGCGAATTTGATGATGTGCTTCCAGGGCGCACCCTCGGTCATGGTTATTCTGAGTGGTTTTGCCATATATTGCCTCCAAAATGTGTGAATGTCTATTTCGTTCATTATATTATATCAGTACATTAAACGCAAATATATATTTTAATTATGGTACATTATTTGTATAAAATAGCAATCTAAGCTAACTTTGCCTGTTAAATCAGTTTTGTATATTGTAAAAATTATATTTTTGTGCTAATATATATTACCGTAGCCGTCGGCAGAACGCTGATTTAGCTATAGAGAGTAGAGAAAGATTAAAAAAGAGAAAAACTAAAGTGAGGAAAGATTATGAAAAAAATTGTATGTTTGCTTATGGCAGTAGTCATGCTTCTGTCACTTTGCGCCTGCGGCGATTCAAACAAGACGGATGATCCCGCGGCGGCGAACGGTTCCGAAAACGCGAATACGGCGAAGGAAGAAGTAAAGGTCGATTCTCCCGTCGGTTATTACAGTCTGTCTGAGCTCAGCTCGGAAGGGGAGACCCAGACTGCCGAAGATTTTGAAGCCTGGGGCTTCACCTATTATTTGGTCCTTGAGGAAGATGGCACCGGTTATTTAGACATGTTCGGCGAAAAAGAAATCCTTACATGGGACGATAAGATGGTCTCAGGAGAGGATATCGGCTCTATGAACTATACGTACGCAAACGGTGTTATCAAGCTTGAAGGCGACGGAAGCTCCATGTCCTTTGCAAAGCTCAGTGAAGAAAAGCTTGCAGACTATAAAGAAAACGGAGCAGGCAACATAGAGGATCTATTTGGCGGACTCGGCGATATGATTTCCGATGCCTTTGAAGAGGGCGAGAGATTTGAAAATGAAGGCGCTCTTGAGAATTGTTATGTTAAGTTCCTCGGCGCTGAGCCTGTTGTGGACGAAGACGGCAGAGATTCCGTCCGCGTTTGGTATGAGTTCAAAAATACCGGGGACGAAATCGTTTGCCCCGGAGACAATATCTA
>JAEEUX010000074.1 GCA_016290695.1 Oscillospiraceae bacterium | reverse complement strand
CGCTGATTTATCCACTCACCTGGCATCGGATTTTTCAAAGACAATTCTATATCTTTTGAACCATCCCATTTATCAGATTTTACTACGCTTATATTTATATCATCTTCTTTCCTTTGGAATTCGATCCAAGTATTATAGCTTTCTACATCGCTGACAGCAACATAATTTTTGTTCTCTAGTAAAATCAGCGCCTTAATTAATCGCTCTATCCAATCAAATATATAGTCAGAACGCATAACATCAAGCAGATTATCTGGATAAATCTCACCATACGCACAATCATTAACTATAATCTTAAAAAAACCGCTTTGTCCAACAAAATCATCATAATCGTGATTTACAATTTTATATTCTATTCCAAACAAGATGCATTCTCCTATCTAATATCTTCCAGTGTGTACTTATACGCTCCATAAGCGGTGTCAAATCCACCATCCTCTTTAATAAAGACGTAAATAGTTTCGCTATAAATTTTTAACTGAATGCAATTCTGTTTTGCCTTGATTTCTAAGAAAATTATATGCTTCTTGGGAGCATTTCACAATCTCTTCATCTGTCCATGGTTTATTAAAGAATGAAGTAGATGACAGTTTTTTAGATAATTGTTCATCTGTTAAAAACCTTGCTTGTTCTTTCATGCCGGAAAAAGTGTGCTTTTTAATTTGTTGAACATTATTTTTTGATAACTCAACAACACATCAAGCATCGCTACTATTGCCTTTTCCGCCACTACCTACTTTGCCTAGTTCATGCCTCGCGCCGCCAAGCAGTGCACCCGTTCCCATAGCTATGGCATAGCCCTCAGGCGTTGCTTCACTACCGTTCACAAGGTTATATGTTCCGTAGCCCGTACCGCTTATAAGCGTACCGGCAGTCATAGAAGCGCCGGCGGTGACAGCTGCCATGCCTGTGGTGACTACACCCGAAACCGCAGAAACGCCAACACTGCGCCAATTTACGCTGCTTAAATCACTTTTGTTAGAAATTAGTTGAGAACCAAGATCAACTGCAGCGCAAACGATAGCGCCGACAGCTAAAGCACCAACAAGAGCAAGGACGGCAAACTCACCATTCGGGTCAGAGAATTTTACCGGATTGTTATTACAATACATATACCAGTTATCACCGTCGCGGACGGGGTCTTCGCTGCGGAACCGCCCCAGCCCCGGCGCATAGTACCTCGCTCTCAGCTAATAATCGCCGGTTTCCGCGTCGAAGTATTCGCCGGCGTAGCGGAAGGGGTTCGCGTCGCTCGACACAGGCGAAAGCTCGACGCCGAAAGCGTCATAGGTATAAGTATAGCCGACGTTCCCGGCGGTGTAGCTTATTAGCTTATTCACCGCGTCGTAGGCGTAAGTCGCGCTGACCGTGCCGTTCGTCCGCTCGGTGAGCGTGTTGCCGTTTGCGTCGTAGGTGTAGCTGACGCTCACGCCGCCGATGGCGGCAAAACCTGTCTCTTTTATAGCAGCTAATTATTAATTTCCTCAACTACCCACTTGTTTTCTTTCCATCCGGAATAATAAATATAGTAACAGGCAGGAGGGTCTTCTTTTTCCGGGATTACTCGTAGTAGTGATGGAAACACTGTTTCAATTGTGAATTCGTCAGAATCCGTTGTTTTGTTATAGCATGTCGTTTCTTTTCCTGACACAAAGTACACATACGGGATATAAGGGGGATTAGAATACGTAAAATATATTAATAACCCATTTTGGCAAAAGGTTTCAGCATCATCGTAAACTAACGTAATATTGTCACACGCTTCATTCCGATCATCCCAAAATTCTACATTGACCTCAACTCTTCCATTATCTATTTTTGGCAGTTCATACGACTGTGGTTCTTTTACGTTAACCCCGTCTTTTATCTCAAGCGTGTAATCACAGATATGTAAACCGTCAACATATTGCTTTAGTGAAACTACAAGTTTATCGTAATATCCTGAATAACATACAATTGACAACTCATGCGGCGAACTTTTTGTCGGATAGAATACCCAAGAAAAAACATCGAACTGTATCGCAAAAAATAAAATCAAAAACATGCACACGCCGAATATTATTAAAATGCGTTTAATTATTATGCTCATATCCTCATATTCTCCATTATTGTGCGTAGAGTCTGGTTATTGTTACAGTTCATATTCCATCTCATTCCAGTACAGTATTAATTTAATAAATTCTCCTTATTTCACAAGGTCCAATCCCATTTATCACGCTCGTATAAATGCAGTTTATTATACTTAGATAGAATTATATTATCAACCACTGTCCTAATACGGCAAATATCCTTAGTAAAGAATAGCAGCTCAAAATTATGTGTCGGCTCAATAACAAGCCCTATTTGAGAGAAGAAAAAACTTCCGCAGCTAATGTATCTGAATCCACCTTCTATTATTTTCATCACGACTTGCCAATCGTCATTAATATCAATAGCTATGCCTTTTGAAGAGTTATTTCTGATACCATTTTCAGATAAAAAATCTTTTATCCAAATGTATATATCAATTTTCTTTAAGGCATTCTTATTCCAATCCTCAAACCATCTGTATCGATGATTTTTTGAAATAATACAATCACTAACACCCATTTCAGTTGTAAAACCCTTTAAAAAGGCTCCGATATCTTTCATGTCTGAATAAAACCGGTCAATCTCTTCCGCATTTTGCTCATCGTTATCAAAGCCGCCATCCCAGTCAGTCTCATGGTATATTCCAAAATACGGCATCCTGAGTATTTCTTGCCGTTTTAATTGAGACTCCCACATTTTTTCAGTTATGTATTCACCTGTCACAATCATCATGTTTCATTTCCTTATACTTACAGAATTCTACCATCACTTGACACATTGTAATAATCCCCATCTCTTTCTTTTGAGGGAGACATATCCCAATGATCTCCGCGATGACCGCTTTTGTCCTTCTTTGCTTGCCATCCAGTATCTTTATGCGTATATGATCCATCCTTATTTTTCTTAAACTCTCCAGGATGGGTATCCGGTGTCTTGATTTTTCCTGTATTTTTGTCTTTGAGCTTTGAAGGAGGAGGCGTTTTTTGGCTTCGTAAATTATAGGCTTTATAGCTGTTCTATTTACATTACCATTAGCGTTGTCTTCTTCAGTGCCAAATAAGGTATCTGCAATCCAATTCTTGACATCATCGACCTTATCTACTACTGTTTCAACTGCGCCACAGAAAGCCTTACCCACGCTCTTGTCAGTGGTTATAGCGGTTGCTGCCGTTAAAGTAATTACAGCAACTGTCACCAAAACAAGAGCGGCACCTGCCGATATAGGTTCTGCGAATAGGCCGTCACGGTCAACATAACATAAGTAGCGGAAGGGGTTCGCGTCGCTCGACACAGGTGACAGCTCCACGCCGAAGGCGTCGTAAGGGTAGGTCTTGGTTATGCTGCCGCTGGAATTTGCTATGCTTGTTTCCTGCTTAGTAAGGTCGGCAACGGGGGTCGTATGTATATTTTACCATGTTGTTAAGGTTGCCGTCAATCGGCGTCATTGTCTGAACGAGACGGGCAAAATCATCGTAGGCATAGCTCGTTACGCTGCCCTTTGCTAACACCTCTTCGGAACAGGCCGGAGGTGAGAAAAGAGGCATTGTGGGCATAGTCCACGAAATATTCATCGTCACTCTCTAAACGTGAGTCAAATCTGTCGCCCAAGATAAAATTATCCAACTCTTCCTCTGCTATTTTTGTTAAACGATTGTTAAGTTCAGAAGCAGCCGCATCTCCAATGAGAGCGACTGTAAGGCTAAACACCAATAAAACAGAGGCTATTCTCTTTAAGGCAGTATTGTTCATTTAGGCAGCATTCTATTCAAATTAATTGTGACATTAGCACTAAACAGTTTATCTCAATGTTTTAGCTATATCAATGCTTTTTCCGCATTGTTCGACATTTTTTGCAATATTATTTAAAATCTAAGACGCAATCCTGAACTCCGAGTTCAAGCTTGCGTCTATACATCGCTGCAATCAATCCTCTAAATACTCGCGCAGATACGCTATCGCTCGCTTTTCTATGCGCGAGACCTGAACCTGTGAAACTCCGAGGAGCTTCGCCGCATTCTGCTGCGTAAAGCCCTTATAAAACCGCAATAGGATTACACTGCGCTCCTTCTCCGGGAGCTTGTCTATTCCCTCGCGAAGCGAAACGTATTCAAGCATTCGCTCCTCCTGCGTAACGTCGCAAAGCACCGATTGCAGCGAAAAGCCGTTCTCCCCCGTTTCCTGGTCGAGCGAGCAGGCGGCGTTCACGGCCCCGTCCACGAAGGCGATGTCTTCGGGCGACATGCCGGTTTCTGCGGCAAGCTCCGAAAGGCGCGGCTCTGCCCCATTAGCTTGCTCCAGCTTCTGCCTCGCCGCGTATACGAGTATCGCGCGTTCCTTTATCCCGCGGCTTACCTTTACACAGCCGTCGTCGCGCAGGAAGCGGCGAATTTCGCCGTACATTTTCGGAACGGCATAGGTTGAAAACTGCGTCCCGTAGCTCTCGTCATAGCTTTTCAGAGCCTTTATGAAGCCGAGGCAGCCGAGCTGGTAGAGGTCGTCGCTGTCAACTCCCCTGCCGAAAAACCGCCGCGCGACGCTCCAAATCAGCCCGGAATTTTCGCTAATCAGGCGTTCCGCCGCGCTTTTATCGCCTTCGCAGGCGGAATGCAGCAGCTCCGCGTTCATAGAAGGGCTCATTTTTCAGCCCTGCCGCTCAGCTTTTTTCTCATTCTGACAAGCGTACCTTTCCCGGGGCGTGACAGAATATGTACGCTGTCCATGAAGCTTTCCATGATGGAAAAGCCCATGCCCGCGCGTTCTTCGGCGTTTCCGCTCGTATACAGCGGCGTCCGCGCAAGGGCAATATCCTCGATGCCGATGCCGTTGTCCTTTACGCTGAGCTCAAACACCTCGCCGTCGAGAATACGGCATTTTATTCTGATTTTGCCTATACAGCCGGGATAAGCGTGAACGATGCAGTTAGTCACGGCCTCACTTACCGCGGTCTTTATATCGTTCAGTTCCGTAAGGGTCGGGTCAAGCTGAGCAGCAAAGCAGGCGACACAGCTTCGCGCGAAGCTTTCGTTCGCGCTCATGGACGGGAATTCTGCCTTGAATTCATTAAGCTTTTTCATATTCAGCCTCCTTAATGCTGATTATCTTTTTAAGCCCCGCAGCTTCTATCACGCGCATAGGCTGCGGCGGCACGTTTACCACTTTATAGGCCGCGTCAATCGCCCTCAGACGCCCGAAAATATTCATAAGAAGCGCTATGCCGGAGCTGTCCATAAACTCAACGCGCTGCATATCCACGACGCAGCCGTTTGGTAGGCGTTCCTCAATAAGCGCGGCGCAGCTTTTCATTACCTCCTGCGCCCCGTGATGATCGAGCTCACCCTTGAGCTTTATGCACAGATAACCGTTGAGGCACTCGCTCGTCATTTTCATTCCCGCTTCCCTCCTTGGTATAAAAAATTACCGCGTGGTATTTGACCACGCGGTAATTATACAATATATGGTAATTATTTTCTGTCGAAAGAAATACCTTATTTCATGGCTTCGAGATTTTTTACGCTTGCCTTTAGGTTTTCGATAAGAGCGGTAAGCTTTTCGGCTTTTTCGCGCTCTGCCTTAACGACCTGCTCCGGCGCCTTGGAAACGAAGGCATCGTTGGAAAGCTTGGAGTTAATGCGGTCATAGTCATTCTGCGCGCGGCTGAGCTCTCGCCCGATACGTTCAAGCTCCTTGTCTATGTCAACGAGCTCGGCAAGCGGCATATAGAGCTTTGCGTCGCTTGTAATGGCGGCGGCCATTTCTCCGCTGTTTTCCGGCGTAGAAGAGGCAATAATTACCTCGCTTGCATATGCAAGCTTCTTGAAGAAGGGTATACCGTCGGTATAAGCAGCGGTATTCTCCGTTTCAACGTAAAGGCGCGGCTTCTTGGACGGCGGCACGTTCTTTTCCGCACGAAGGGCGCGAACGGCCTTGATAGCGTTCATGACGGTCTCGATTTCCTTCTCTTCCTTCGGGAAATCGTGCGCCTTATTATACTCGGGCCATGCGGAAGAAATGAGGAAGTCACCCTTATGCGGAAGCGCTTGCCATATTTCCTCCGTGAGGAAGGGCATGAACGGATGCAGGAGCTTCAGGGTTTCGGTCAGAACCCAAAGCAGAACGCGCTGTGCGCCCTCCTTGGAGGCTTCGTCCTCGCTCTGGAGTCTCGTCTTGCAGAACTCGATATACCAGTCGCAATAAGAATCCCAGATAAAGTCGTAGACCTTCTGCGCGGCGATGCCGAGCTCATACTTCTCCATGTTTTCCGTAACCTCGGCGGCGACGGAATTGAAGCGCGAGAGGATCCACTTATCCTCAAGCTCAAGCTTATCGGGCAGCTCGCAGTCGTTTATCGTGAGGTTCATCATCACGAAACGGGAGGCGTTCCAAATCTTATTGGCGAAATTACGCATCGCCTCGCAGCGCTCGGTGTAGAAGCGCATATCGTTTCCGGGGCTGTTGCCGGTAACGAGATTGAAGCGCAGCGCGTCGGAACCGAAGCGGTCAATCATTTCAAGCGGGTCTATGCCGTTGCCGAGGGACTTGGACATCTTTCTGCCTTTATCGTCGCGGACAAGGCCGTGAATAAGAACGGTGTGGAACGGCGTCTGCTTCATGTGCTCGCAGCCGGAGAAAATCATCCTCGCGACCCAGAAGAAGATTATGTCGTAACCCGTAACGAGAACGTCCGTCGGGTAGAAATAATCGAGGTCGGCTGTTTTTTCCGGCCAGCCGAGAGTTTCAAAGGGCCAGAGCGCGGAGGAAAACCATGTGTCGAGAACGTCCTCGTCGCGCGTGATGTTCCTGCTGTGGCACTTTTCGCATTCGTGCGCGTCCTCGCGGCTTACGGTAATGTGTCCGCAATCGGCGCAGTACCACGCGGGAATCTGATGGCCCCACCAAAGCTGACGGGAAATGCACCAGTCGCGGACGTTTTCCATCCAGTTCAGGTACGTTGCAGAAAATCTGTCCGGGACGAAACGGGTCTCCCCGTCCTTAACTACGCGGATAGCTTCTTCCGCGAGAGGCTTCATCTTTACGAACCACTGGGCGGATATAAGCGGCTCAACGTCGTTATGGCAGCGGTAGCAGGTTCCGACATTATGGGCGTGCTCCTCGGTCTTGACGAGGTAACCGCCCGCCTCAAGGTCGGCAAGGATGGCCTTGCGCGCTTCATAACGGTCAAGCCCGCAGTATTTGCCGCCAAGCTCATTTACCTTGCCGTTATCGTCGAGCACGCGGATAATTTCAAGGTTGTGGCGCTGGCCGACCTCAAAGTCGTTCGGGTCGTGCGCCGGGGTCATTTTAACGCAGCCGGTGCCGAATTCCATGTCAACATATTCGTCCGCCACGATGGGGATTTCCTTGTTTACGAGCGGGAGTATACAGGTCTTGCCGACGATGGAGGTATATCGTTCGTCGTTCGGGTTTACGGCGACGCCGCTGTCGCCGAGCATGGTTTCCGGGCGCGTCGTTGCAACGACAACGTCGCCGCTGCCGTCCGCGAGCGGATAGCGCAGATGCCAAAGATGGCCCGGCTTATCCTGATACTCGACCTCAGCGTCGGAAAGCGCCGTCGTGCAGTGCGGGCACCAGTTTATGATGCGGCTGCCCTTGTAGATAAGGCCCTTTTCGTAGAGGCTTACAAAAACCTCTCTGACGGCCTTGGAGCAGCCCTCGTCCATCGTGAAGCGGGAACGCTCCCAATCGCAGGAGGCGCCGAGCTGCTTCTGCTGCTCAACTATCCTGTCGCCGTACTTCTGCTTCCACGCCCAAACGCGCTCAAGGAATTTCTCGCGCCCGAGGTCATAACGGGTAAGTCCCTCCTTGCGTAGCTCCTCCTCGACCTTTATCTGCGTTGCGATGCCGGCATGGTCAACGCCGGGGAGCCAAAGCGCGGCGTAGCCCTGCATTCTCTTGAAGCGGATAAGGATATCCTGAAGCGCGGCGTCCATAGCGTGGCCCATGTGAAGCTGGCCCGTTACGTTCGGAGGCGGCATAACGATGGTGAACGGCTTTTTAGTCTCGTCGCGCTCGGCGCGGAAACAGCCGTTTTCCACCCACATATCGTATATTTTCTTTTCGACGACCTTCGGGTCATAAACCTTCGGAAGCTCTTTCATACTTAATCCCCCTGTATTAAGAATAACATAGAGCAAACGCTGAATAAACCGAAGCTCATATATTGGCGAGTAGATTTTTCGTCTGACGAAGAATGAAAATCGAAGGAATACTTTGTGTATTTCAAGATTTTCATACAAAGTCAGGCGGAAAATATACCGTTGAGATATGTGCAGAGATTTATGAAGCGTTTGCAAAAGAAAACCCTGAGCTATTCTTTAAATAGCTCAGGGCGAATTAAATCCGTGATACCACCTGAATTCGGCGCTTGCGCCGCACTCATTATCGCAATAACGGGCGAACCCGCCGGATTTTACTCGGCAAAGCCTTTCCTTCCGGAGCACACCGGCGACAATGACGAACCGCTTGCAAAAGCTTTCACCAAAACGCTTTCTCTCTGCGGCGCACGGGAAACGTCACCCTCCAGTATAACGCTATAACGAAAATAATATTAGCCTAACATTATCCATCTGTCAAGCAAAAATTATTCAAAGAATAAAATTTAAAAGACAGCAGCATATAATTTACGCAAAATATAAGGAAGAAAATCACAATCTATCTTTAGCTACTGATTTAATAAATGTTTTTTGCAATTCTTTAGGCTTATAGAAAAACTGCTTTTCTGATTTGGATAATAAATTATTATCCCGTTTGATATTTAGCAGTTCCATTGTGCAAATAAAATCAGCAACCTGCAGCAGTTTGTATTTCTGCGGTTCAGCCGCTCTGAACTCTACATTTGAAAAACATGTAGACATAATCGCATTAAGAATAGAACTCAATTCCAGTTGACCATTATCGTAATACACAATTATCTTATCATATTTTGAAAAGAACTCTTGATTTTTATCAACCATCGACTTAATTCCTTTTGCAAGTTTACCGGATAACTCCAGCTTGCCGAATGCTTCTTTTCTGTCAATAATAACTGTATGATGCTTGATTTTGCAGTGTATATAAAAGTTGAGCATTTTATAAGCAAGTTGACGCCTTTCGTTCATTGAAGAATACTTAAATATATCCTCGCGTCTAATAATCGGACCCATATGGATATAATCAATATGAAAGCCCGACTTGCTCAGGCTCTCATCAAGTTTTAAAACATTTTCATTTATTCTATTGTCTTGATCATGAAAAACAAATGTTACCAAATAATGTGCAGGCAAATTAGTGGGCTTACCAAAATCACCCGATTCATCAATAAATACGCTTAACTCCTTCATAATCTCTCCGTAAATGATAAGTAGGCGGGGAATTCTCCCCGCCTACGGTGGCCCAAAGAGTATAAACCCAAGCCAAAGATATCTGTTTTATAACAGATATAGATATAACAGTAGTATATCCTTATAGCATTATTATATACGCCCTAAGGGGCTTTTGTCAACACTTTTCATAAAGCGGAACTATCGTGTCCTGTTATCACGCGGACTGCTTCCCTATCAGTCTATATCAGACGAGGTAGGGGTTAGGATCCGTAAAAAAATGGTCGTCGACCTCCTCGGGAGAGCCGTATTTGCCTATCATTACAAAGATTTCCTTGTCGCCGTCCGGCATCGTCATCGTTCCGAAGCCTCTGCCGACACTGTACATTCTGTTCCAGTTGTCGAGGAAGCAGAGCGTATCGCTGCGGAAGCCGGCCTTCTCGCCGAGTATCTTCTCCATGTTCTGCTCCGTCGCGCTGACGAGGTACATGCCCTCTTTGATTTTAACATAAAACGCAGGTTCGTCGGGGCCGGGAAGGGCTTTCATGAGTTCGTTGAAT
>JAEEUX010000073.1 GCA_016290695.1 Oscillospiraceae bacterium | reverse complement strand
TGCCGATGCCCTCGTGGGTGAGGATTTCGATAAGAATGGAGTGCGGCACGCGCCCGTCGATTATGCTGGCGCGGTCAACGCCCTGACGCACGGCCTCGACGCAGCAGTCTACCTTAGGTATCATACCGCCCTTAACGATACCTTCTTTAATAAGCTTCGGGATATCGGGCAGATGAACGAGCCTGAGAAGCGTGGATTCGTCCTTCGGGTCGCGCATGAGACCGGCGATATCCGTAAGGAGAATGAGCTTTTCAGCCTTGAGCGCAATGGCGAGCTTGGAGGCGGCTGTGTCGGCGTTGATGTTATAATTAACGTCCTCGTCCGTCCCCTGCGCCACGGAGGAAATTACGGGGATATAGCCGCCGTCGAGCGCATAGCTTACAACGGAGGGGTCAACCTCGTTTATTTCGCCGACGTAGCCGAGGTCAACGCCGTCCTTGAGCATTTTCGTGGCCTTGAAAAGATTTCCGTCCGTTCCGCAGAGGCCGACTGCTTTGCCGCCGACCTTGTTTATCGCGGAGACGAGATTCTTGTTCACCTTGCCGCAAAGAACCATCTGAACGATGTCCATGGTTTCTCTGTCGGTATAGCGCAGGCCGTTGATGAATTTTGACTCCTTGCCCGTTTTTTCGAGCATTTCGTTAATTTCCGGGCCGCCGCCATGGACGAGAACGACGCGGATGCCGACGAAGCTGAGAAGGACAATATCGTCCATCACGGCCTGAAAAAGCTCCTGGTTTATCATGGCGTTGCCGCCGTATTTGATGACGACGGTTTTGTTATAATACTGCTGTATGTAGGGGAGGGCTTCGGCAAGAATCTTAGCCCTGTCAAGAGTTGGCATTTTTGTGTTCTCCTTTAAATCAGGTGCGGTAATCTCCGTTTATCTTAACGTAATCGTAGGTGAGGTCGCAGCCCCAGCAAACGGCCTGAGCGTCGCCCTCAGCCATCGTTATGTCGATGATAACTTCCTTCTCCGTGAGGATTTTTTTGGCAAGCTCCTCGTCAAAATCAAGGCCCATTCCGTTTTTGCAGACATCGACCTTTCCGGCGGCGGAAGCAAAGGCTACGTTTACCTTTTCGGGGGCGAAATCCTCGCCCGAATAACCCATCGCCGCCAAAACGCGGCCCCAGTTGGCATCGCAGCCGAAGATCGCGGCCTTCGTGAGAGAGGAACCGATTACGGATTTGCCGATAATCTCGGCCTGCTCGACGCTCTTTGCGCCCTTAACGTCGCAGGTGATAAGGTGCTTGGCACCCTCGCCGTCGGCAGCCATGCTGCGCGCAAGGTCCTTGCATATAGCGGTAAAGGCTTCGAGGAACAGGGCGTAGTCGGCGTTTTCGGAGCTTATCTCGGCGTTACCCGCAAGACCGTTAGCCAGGACGACGCAGGAATCGTTCGTCGAGGTGTCGCCGTCAACGCTTATGCGGTTGAAGCTGACGCTGTTGGCACTGAGCAGCGCTTTTTTGAGCATTTCGGCGTTGATGGCGCAGTCGGTGGTGATGTAAGAGAGCATGGTGCCCATGTTCGGGTGAATCATGCCGCTGCCCTTGGCTATGCCGCCGATGTGGACGGTTTTGCCGCCAATCGTGAGCTCGACGGCAAATTCCTTTTTAACGGTGTCCGTCGTCATTATGGCGTTTGCCGCGGCGTCGGAACCGGCGGGGGAGGCACTGAGCGCGGCGGCAGCCTGCGGAAGTCCCTTCTCGATGGCTTCGATATTGAGGCGCTGGCCGATTACGCCCGTGGAGGAAACAATAATGTCGCTTGCCTTGAGGCCGAGCGCGGAAGCTGCTGCTGCGGCCATCCTTTTGGCGTTTTCCATGCCCTCGGGGGCGCAGGCATTGGCATTTTTGCTGTTGGCGGCAATGGCCTGCGCCTTGCCTGATTTGAGCGTTTCTATATCGAGCAGCACGGGAGCGGCCTTTACGCGGTTCTTCGTGAATATACCCGCGGCGGCGCAGGGAACCTCGGAATAAATTAGCGCGAGGTCAAATTTGTTCGGGGAAGAATTAGCCTTAATTCCGCAAAAAATGCCGGAAGCTTTAAAACCGGCGGCGGCGCAAACGCCGCCCTCTATGTATTTCATAATGTATCCTCCATCCGGCTTATTCAAGGCCCGTGGCCTCGTCAAAGCCGAGCATAATATTCATGTTTTGGACGGCGGCGCCGGATGCGCCCTTGCCGAGATTATCAAAAACGCTCGTTACCGCGGTAAGCTCCTCGGTCCCGTAAACCGAAATGCGCATTTTGTTCGTTCCCGTGAGGGTGGAGGCGTAGATAACGCTTTCGTCTCCGCCGAAGGGGGCGACGGTAACGAAATGCTCGCGCGCGTAATATTCGCTGAGCGCGGCGTGTATTTCCTCTGCTGTAAGTTTTTTCTTCAGCATATCGTTATGGAGCATGACGGTGGTTGCCATGCCTGCGTAAAAATCGCCCAGAATCGGCATGAAGACCGGGCTTCGCTTGAGCGAGCAAAGCTTCATGATTTCCGGCAGATGCTTATGCGCGAGGTTGAGACCGTAAATCCTGTGGGACTCATGGCGCGGGTCTCTTGCCTTGTCCTCGTATTCTGCGATGAGCTTTTTGCCGCCGCCGGAATAACCCGTGAGAGAATGGCAGGTGAGGGGGTAATCCTCCGGCACGATGCCGAGCTTAACGAGCGGATAGACGGTGGAAATGAAGCCCGAGGCGTGGCAGCCGGGGTTTGCGACCCTTTTTGCCGAGGCGATGGCGCTTCTTAATTCGGGCGAAAGCTCGGGGAAGCCGTAGACCCAGCCCTCTGCCGTCCTGTGGGCGGTGGAGGCGTCGATCACGCGCGTGGCAGGGTTATCTATCATGTTTGCCGCTTCTATTGCGGCGGCGTCCGGCAGGCAGAAAAACACGATATCGGCGGCGTTCATAAGCTTTTTGCGCTCGTCATAATCCTTGCGCTTAGCTTCGTCTATGAGCAGGAGCTCTATATCGTCTCTCCCTTCGAGGCGGGAGAATATTTTAAGGCCGGTAGTGCCTTCCTTGCCGTCTATGTATATCTTCGGCTTCATGCGGTTTCGCCTCTTTTGTTTAAAAATTCCTTTACGGAAGCGATCTGCTTTTCAACGGACGGCTTCGACGGGCCGCCCTCGGCAATTCTTGCCTGTACGCAGTTATCGAGATTGATGTAATCATAAACGTCGGTATCGAATACGTCGGACATTTCCTTATATTCGTCCATTGAAAGCGTTTCAAGCGTTTTTCCGGTTTTGATGCAATGGTTTACAAGCATACCGACGAGCTTGTAAGCGTCGCGGAAGGGGAGACCCTTCTTAACGAGATAATCGGCGCAGTCCGTCGCGTTGATAAAGCCCTTCGCGGCGGCGGCGCGCATATTTTCGGGAAGGATAGTCATCGTGTCAAGCATGGCGGAGAAAACAGGGAGGCAGGCCTTAACCGTATCAACCGCGTCGAAAACCGGCTCCTTATCCTCCTGCATGTCCTTGTTGTAGGCGAGGGGCAGGGCCTTCATGACGGTGAGAAGCGAAATGAGCGAGCCGTAAACTCTGCCTGTTTTGCCGCGAACGAGCTCCGGAATGTCAGGGTTTTTCTTCTGCGGCATGATGGAAGAGCCTGTGGCAAAGGCGTCGTCGAGCTCTACGAATTTGAATTCCCACGAGCACCAGAGGATTATTTCCTCGGAAAAGCGGGATAGGTGCATCATCAGAAGCGAAAGGTCGGAGAGAAGCTCTATCGAAAAATCGCGGTCAGAAACGCCGTCGATGCTGTTTTCCGTGATGCGCGAAAAACCGAGCTCCCTGGCGACGCGCCATCTGTCGATGGGATAGGTCGTCGAGGTGAGAGCGCCGCTGCCGAGTGGCATTTCGTCCATGCGCTCAAGGCAGTCCTCAAGGCGCGTAACGTCGCGGCGGAGCATATTGGCGTAGGCCATCATGTAGTGGGCAAAGCTCGTCGGCTGCGCGCGCTGGAGATGGGTATAGGAGGGCATTATAACGTCCTTGCCGCTCTCGGCCTTTTTGAGAATTATGGAAAGGAGATTCAGCGTGAGGCCTCGTATCTCCTTTATTTCCTTTTTGAGATAAAGGCGGATATCCAGCGCGACCTGGTCGTTTCTGCTGCGGGCGGTGTGCAGGCGCTTGCCCGTATCGCCGATGCGCTCGATGAGGATGGCCTCGACGTTCATGTGTATGTCTTCGTTTTCCTGCTTGAATTCTATTTTGCCGGCCTTGATATCGGCAAGGATATCTTTGAGACAGGCGATTATTTTGTCCGCTTCCTCGGCTTCGATTATGCCCTGCGCGCCGAGCATCCCGGCGTGGGCGATGCTGCCCGTGATGTCCTCCTCGTAGAGGCGGCAGTCGAAGGAAATGGAGGCGTTCAGACTGTCCGTAAGAGCGTCCGTTGTTTTTTCAAAGCGTCCTGACCATGCTTTCATGCTGAGTTCTCCGTTCTGCTGTTCTATCCTCCGTTTACAGGAAACGGAGGATAGAGCGGTTTGTTATAATAATAGATTAATTTAGCTTGCCCTGTTTGCGGAGGGCGTTTACCTTGATGGGCAGACCGTAGAGGTTTATGAAGCCCTCGGCGTCCTTCTGGTTGTAATCGCTTTCGCCGAAGGTGGCGATGTTCTCGCTGTAGAGGGAATAATCGGACCATACGCCGGCCTTGATGATGTTGCCCTTGTAGAGCTTGAGCTTTACCTTGCCGGTGACCATTTCCTGCGTCTTGTCAACGAAAGCAGAAAGGGACTCGCGCAGCGTGGAGAACCACTGGCCGTTATAGACGAGCTCTGCGAAGGTGACGGCGAGCTTTGCCTTGGCGTGTGCCGTGTCCTTATCGAGGGTGACGGTTTCGAGATAATCGTGCGCCGCGTAGAGGATAGCGCCGCCCGGAGTTTCGTAAACGCCGCGGCACTTCATGCCGACGAGACGGTTTTCTACGATATCGAGCAGGCCGACGCCGTTCTTGCCGCCGAGCTCATTGAGCTTGCGGACGATATCGGAGCCCTTCATCTTAACGCCGTCAACGGCGACGGGAACGCCCTTTACAAACTCAATTTCAACGTAGGTCGGCTTATCGGGGGCCATTTCGGGGGAAACGCCGAGCTCGAGGAAGCCTTCCTTATTGTAAAGCGGCTCGTTTGCCGGGTTCTCAAGGTCAAGACCCTCATGGCTGAGGTGCCAGATGTTCTTATCCTTGGAGTAGTTCGTTTCACGGTTTATCTTAAGCGGGATCTTGTGGGCCTCGGCATAGTCTATCTCTTCCTCGCGGCTCTTGATATCCCACTCACGCCAGGGAGCGATAATCTTCATGTTCGGGGCGAAGGCCTTTATAGCCAGCTCGAAACGAACCTGGTCGTTGCCCTTGCCGGTGCAGCCGTGAGCTATCGCGTCCGCGCCCTCCTTGAGAGCTATCTCAACGATTCTCTTGGCGATTATCGGGCGGGCGAAGGAGGTTCCGAGAAGGTACTCTTCGTATTTTGCGCCTGCCTTGAGGGTCGGGAAAATGTAATCGTCAACGAACTCATCGGTGAGGTCTTCAATGTAGAGCTTGGAAGCGCCGGTCTTGAGAGCTTTTTCTTCGAGGCCGTCAAGCTCGTCGCCCTGACCGACGTTGGCGGATACCGCTATGACCTCGCAGCCGTAGTTTTCCTTGAGCCAGGGGATGATGATGGAAGTATCAAGCCCGCCGGAATAAGCGAGCACGCATTTTTTGATCTGCTCTTTCATGATTATATCTCCTATACTATGTAATTTGGTTATTTGAAATGGATTATGCACATATAGTAGCACTATATGAATAATAATGCAATAGCATAATTGAATAAAAATAAGATATTTAGGAAAATAACTTGGTTAATCTGAATAATAATTGGGGATATACAGCGAAACAGTGAATAATCGCATGAATTATTCATTGCGGCTGGGCGTGAATAAAGCCTGCGATATAGCGGAACGAGAGCCTTGCAAAGACAAGGCTCTCAGAGAATATGAATATCGTTTGTGTTTTATCGTCTTCCGCCGCCACCGCCGCTGGAACGGCCACCACCGCCGGAATGACCGCCGGAGTGCCCGCCGCCGAAGCTCGAATGCCCGCCGCCGAAGGAACGGGAAGATGACGAACTGCGCCCGCTGAAGCCGGAGGAACCGCTGCGGAAGCTGGAACTTGACGTTCTCCTGCCGCCGTAGGTGGGTCTGTGGTTAAAGTGCATGGGAGGGACGCCGTTTAAAGGCGGCGTGTTGGTAAAGTAATTTCTGCGGCGGCGTCTTGAGCGTCCGCCGAAGATGATAGAAAGAATGATGGCGAAAACGATTACGACAACAGCAATGGAGGCTTTTCCGATGCCTCCGGCAACGGTCTTGACGGTATCTACAGCGTTTTGTATGCCCTCTGCTGCTGCCTTTGAGACTTTCTTCGAGGTGGAGGACGATGTAAGCTTTATATCGTATTCATCCTCGTACCAGTCGATTATTTCGTCAAATAAGTTCGACACGGCCTTGTCGTACTCCTTATTGTCGAAATCGTCCCAGAAATACCTGTCCATGAGCTTGTCGATATAATCAGAACTGAAATCCTTTTTTATGCCGCTGCCCTGAGTGAGCCATGCCTTTTTCTCCTCTGTGGCGAGAAGAAGGAGCATGCCGTTATTTTTGTCCGCATCGCCCACGCCCCAATCGTTAAAAAGGGTTACGGCGTATTCGTCACAGTAATATCCCTCAAGGTAGCGAACCGTGGCTACGACGACCTGAGCCCCCGTCTTTTCCTCAAGAAGGCGGTTTTGCTCGATTATTGTTTTTTCCGTGTCCTCGGAAAGAACCTCGGCGCGGTCGTTGACGTAAAATTCCTCGCTTGCGGCGATAAAAGCAAGCGCAGGGGCCGAAAGGGAAGCCAGTAGCGCCGAAGCAGCAAGGACGGCACTTATTATTTTTGCTTTAAATTTCATTTACAAGCTCCTGTTCATAGGGTTCGGGAGGCGCAATAAAGCATATCTTTTTGAGAAAATTGGCCGGGAAGACGGAGAGTACGCGGTTATTGAAATCGTAAACATACTCGTTGTAACCGCTCTTTTTTATGACCTCAGCCGTGCCGTTCATCTCGGAAATAACGTCCTCAATGTTGCGCGTGTCAGCGCTGTCGAATTCTATGCCGTCTATCGCGGCGATGAGGCTCGAGAAAGCTGAATCGAGCGCCTTGTTGGCCGAGCAAAGCTGTGAGGGCGTGCCCTTATTGTAAAGCAGATCCTTGAGATTGTTCACAGCGCTGCGAAGACTGGCGTTCTGTTCCGAGACCTCCTCAAAATTATGTGTGTAGGAAACCATGCTTGTGCAGGCTTCGGCTCTGTTAATGAGCTGGGAACGGATACTTTCGTGGACGTAGGTTTTGCCGTTATCCTTATACTCAACGCCCGTGCTGAAGCTGTCCTGCACAGAGCGAGCCGCCGTCCCGAGGCTCCTGTATGCGCCGAAATAAATGCTGAGAACCATGATTACCGCGCAGAAGACGGCGGCACCGCCCCTGCTTGAGAGAAACTTTTTCATTGCTTAGCCTTTCATTTCCAAGAGCTTGTTTTTAAGCTCGGATTCAATGCGCCCAAGCTCGGATTCTGCCTCGCGGCGCTTCTGCGCGCCTTCGGACTGAATTCTGCGGACCTCCTCGAGCGTGTCGATAAGATCCTGATTCGTCTGTTTGAGGGTTTCAAGGTCAACTATGCCGCGCTCGGACTCCTGCGCTATCTCTATGCTGCCTGTTTTGAGCATCTGGGAATTCTTGCGGAGAAGCTCGTTGGTAAGGTCGGTGACCTCGCGTTGCGCCTGCATCGCCTGCTGAGAATGAGCTATGCCGAGCGCGAGTACCATCTGGCTCTTCCAGAGGGGGATGGTGTTGGCGATAGATGTCTGAATCTTCTCTATCATAAGGCTGTCGTTATTCTGAATAAGCCTTATCTGCGGAGCCATCTGGATGGAAATCATTCTTGTAAGCTCAAGGTCGTGAAGTTTCTTTTCAAAGCGGTTGCACATGCTTACATAGTCGTTATAAGCCTGCGCATCCTCGGGAAGTCCGCTCTGCTCGGCCTTGGCCTTTAGCTCGGGAATCTTCGTGGCGCGCTCTTCCTTGAGCTTTTCCTTGCCTGCGAGGATATACATGGAAAGCTCCTTGAAATAGGCCTGGTTAAGGTCGTACATTTTGTCGAGGGTCGCAACATCCTTGAGAAGAGTTATCTGGTGACCCTCAAGAGCCTCGGAAATGCGGTTTACGTTCGCCTCGGTTTTGTCAAACTGGGCTTTGAGCGCTTCAATTTTCGTGCCGGCCTTTTTGAAGAGACCGAAAAGCCCCTTCTTCTCCTCGGGTGAGATATCGAGGTCCTTGAGCTCGACAACTAGGTTTCCAAGCATTTCTCCAACTTCACCCATGTCCTTCGTGCGGACGTTGCCGAGCGCGGCGGATGAAAAGTCGGAGATGTTCTTCTGCGCGCCGGTGCCGTATTGAAGAACCATGTTGGAATCGGTAATGTCTATCTTCTGAGCAAAATCGCGGACTGCCTGTTTTTCTGCCTCGCTGAGATTATCTATTGTGAAATCGAGAGAGTTTGCCGCGCTCTGAACCTCAGGCGCCTGAACGGGAGCTTTTTCCTCCGCCTGCTGTGCGGGTGCAGCTGCCTCGGGTTCGAGAGTGAGGGTGGGTTTGTATTCAAAATCCATAGCAGTACGTTCCTTTCAATAATGATATTTAAAATTCTTTATCCTTTAATCCTTCGCGGCGAAGAAGCCCGTCCATAACAATGATATCGGTTTCTATGTCCATAGCTTCGTCGGCAAAGAGCGAATCCAGCTGCTTTTTATATGATGCGACGACGGTATCGAGCATTTCCTCGATGCGCTTTATGCTGCCTGTAATGTTTTCGCCCTCGATGCCCTGAATTGCCATACGGTCGTAGGCGTTGAGAAGCTTTATCGTCGTGGGAAGGTAATAATTTAAGAAGCGCTTGATGTTTGGGATGTCCTTTGGGTCGCTTACGGCGTTCTTAACTATCTTGTCGGAAATATCCATTATTTCGACAATGCGCTTTTTAACCTCGGGATTGTCGATAGAGGAATAAAGCCGCCCCATTTCTTTCATAGCGGTCTTTCCCTCACGGACGACGGCGTCCACCTCCGGATTGCCGGTGCTCTGCTCCTCAACCGGAACATCTACGATAACCTTCTTTCCAGGGAAGAGCTTGGAGGCGATGAGATATACCAAAACGAGAACAACGGCGAGCAGAATGAAATTCCAAAGCTTGTAAAGATCAAAAAACAGGGCGTACAGCAGGCACACCACCGCGACAATGTAAATCGGGACAACTGATTTTTTCCGAACTTCTTTTTTCAAGGCTAAAACTCCAATTCATAATAATGCGGCGCCGGGGCCGTAAACTTTTACAATAAAAATTATATAGTAAAACGGTATTGATTTCATTAACGCTGGATTAAATATAGATTGAAATATCTATACCAAAGAACATTTTAATATTCTTTAGCCTTAGTGTCAACAAAAATAACTTGACATAAACCCAAGAACATATATTATTATTATAAGATGAGCCGATTGGCGGCTCGCTCATATCTGTATAGCTTACGAGGTTTCCCGGAGGTAAGAAAATGATCAAGATCGCGCCCTCGATATTATCCGCTGATTTTTCGCGGTTAGGCGAGGATATTCAGTCTGTTTCATCCGCCGATTATCTTCATTTCGACGTTATGGACGGTTTGTTCGTCCCCAATATTTCCATCGGCATACCGGTGCTCCAGTCTGTGAGGCGCTTCACCGATATGACGCTGGACGTTCATCTCATGATAGACAAGCCCATCCGTTACATTGACGCTTTTTTCGAAGCGGGCGCGGACATCATCAATATCCACGCCGAGGCCGACACTGAAGAAAACAATCTCGCCGCGCTGAAAAAGATTCTTTCGCTCGGGAAGCGCGCGGCAGTCACGATAAAGCCCGGGACGCCGGCCTCCGAGCTTGAAAAATACATCGAGCTTTGCTCGCTCGTCC
>JAEEUX010000072.1 GCA_016290695.1 Oscillospiraceae bacterium | reverse complement strand
TAAGGAATAATCGTCAGCCGGAGGTCATGGCCTGCATAAACATAAGCTTCATAACTGCCATCTGCAATATAATCGCTTATGGTGATATCTCCCGCTCCTGTAGCCCTATAAAAAGCATAGCCGGAATCTATCCGACTGTACAAATATAATATAATATAATATCAGCCGGGCCTTGCCTTAGACTATAATGCCATTGAATTATACCCATAAATGTGATAGAATTGTAGGGTTTTATTGGAGGCGTTCAGCCTTCCACAGCAATCAGTTCCCGATACCGCAATTACTTACTGCCGTCAGTCCAGCCAGATTACCTTTAGGGAGATATTTATATGCGGGTTTTTAAATACACTAAACTGATTATTTGCGCACTTATGTTGGCTATTCCCGTTTTGCTTTTTCCGGGCTGCGCTGTTTCCGCGATAAGCAGCAAAGCTCCGTCGGACCATTCAGCAGCCTCCCCCTCGGAGAAAAACGAAAACCCGGAGACTTCCCGGACTTTGCCGCTCGATTCCGTAAAATCTGAGGACGGGCCGCGCGAACACGGCCATTTGCGTGTTGAACAGGGTTCTTTAACCGACGAAAACGGCTCAACCTTCCAGCTGCGGGGAATGAGCACGCATGGCATAGGCTGGTATCCCGATTACATAAACGCCGGGGCAATGGATTTCATTCGCAGCAAGGGCGGCAATGTTATGCGTATCGCCATGTATACGCAAGCCGACAGCGGATACCTGTCCGACCCGGAAAGAAGCATAAGCCTTGTGCGGCAAGCCATTGAGAACGCCCGCGCAATGAACATATATGTTATTATCGACTGGCACATCCTTGACGACGGCGACCCCAATTCGCACCTTGACAGCGCCATTACGTTTTTTGACGCAATAGCTTCCAGTTATCCGGACGATCCCGCTATTCTCTATGAACTTTGCAACGAGCCAAACGGCGTCGGCTGGGAAGCGATCGAACGCTATGTATATGCCGTTTGTCCGGTGATACGGCAGTATTCGCCAAACGCCGTGCTTATCGTCGGCACTCCGTTGTATTCCACAGAGCCGGCCGCCGCCATGAATGAGCCGCTGCCAATGGAAAACCTTCTTTATTCATTCCATTATTACGCCGGAGCACACAGCAATTATTCCGGCCTGCAGCGCGCGCTTGAAGAGCATTTTCCCGTGATGGTTTCCGAATGGGGCGTAGACAGGAACTCATCCGGCTTGCCCGCGCTTGATGAAGGCCGGGAATTCCTTCGTTATCTTAATGATAATGGCGTAAGCTGGTGCGCATGGTCTTTATGCAACAAAGACGAGGTTTATTCCGTTCTTCGTCCCGACTGCGGCAAGCTGAGCGGCTGGCAGGACAATGACCTGACAGCAGTCGGAAGCCTCATTTTCTCGGCAATGGGAGGAAAATCAAATGAAAACTAAAGCAAAGCGTGTCTATTTGTGCCTCTTGGCGCTTTTCACGCTTGTATATATCGTCTGGCGCATCGGCTGGACTCTGCCGCAGGGACATGGAGCCATTGACATGATCTTCGCTCTTATACTCCTGCTTGCTGAACTGCTCGGAGCTGCCGAAATGGCTATACATTATATGCTTGAAGGCGGCAGGAAGCCATGCCCGCCCGTTCCCGAGGCTGCGGACGAAGCGCTGCCGGAGGTGGACGTGTTCATCCCCACCTGCGGAGAACCGATAGAACTTGTGGAAAGGACTCTGCGAGGTTGCCTTGCAATGGAATATTCAGGTAAACTAAACGTCTGCCTTTGTGACGATGCCGCACGCGCGGAGCTTCGGGAGCTTGCTGAATCGCTCGGCGCACGTTACTTCTCACGCAGCGAACGCAAGGACGCCAAGGCCGGCAATCTGAACGCCGCGCTTAGTTTGACAAGCGCGCCTCTTATTGCTGTGTTTGACGCTGATATGTGCCCCGAGCCCCGATTTCTGCTCTCAACCGTACCGTATTTCCTTACGCCCAAGGGAAAGCGAGGCAGACAGCAGCTTTCCGGGAAAATAGGCTTTGTTCAGACGCCTCAGGACTTTCGCAACGAGGACCTTTTCCAACGAGCCTTTCGCGCATCGGACGCCATCCCGAACGAGCAGGATTATTTTTACCATGAGCTCGAGCCCGCGCGCAATGGCTGCAATGCCGTAATCTTCGGCGGCTCAAACACGCTTCTATCACGCCGCGCGCTCGAAGTGGTCGGCGGCTTTGCCACGGGGACAATAACCGAGGATTTTGCCACCGGCATAGAAATTCAAAAGCATGGTTTCCGCTGTATAGCAATAGATACGCCGCTTGCTTCGGGTCTTTCGCCCGAAAGTCTCAGCTCTATGATCCGGCAGCGTTCACGCTGGGCGCGCGGCTGCATTCAGGCGGGAATAAAAACAAAGCTGCTCACTTCGCACGGTCTGAGTGCCGCGCAGCGGGTCAGCTATCTGGCGGCGATAACATATTGGTACGCCCCGCTGAAGCGCCTTGTATATCTTCTTTCTCCGCTTATGTTTTCCGTTTTTGGCATAACCGTTATGAACTGCGATTTCGGGCAAATGCTCGTTTTCTGGCTGCCTATGTATCTGCTTGCGGCTCTGGGCATACGTTTTTTCTCCGGCGGCATCCGTTCTACGCGTTGGAGCGAAATATATGAGTTGTGCCTTTTTCCGTTCCTGCTGCCGGGAGTCATCGCCGAGACCTTCGGCTTCCGCAAACGGGACTTCGCCGTAACGGACAAAACCGGACGCGGCGGCTGGCAGGCATGGTATCCCATTCCGTTTCTTGTGCTTATCGCTCTTTCGGTACTCGGCGCCGTAAATACTGTGCAGCGCATTTTGAACGAACAGACTACGATTTACCTTTTCCTGCTGTTCTGGCTTGTTTTCAATCTATACGAGCTGCTGTACGCGTTGGTTTTTGTGCTTTCCTGCCGAAGCCTGCCGCCTCCCCAGGAACTAAAATCCAGGCTCCACCGCCTTGCGCCTAAAAGCTTTTGGCGGACGTCCCTTTTATATATAATTCTGCGCATATGCAAGACTCAAAACAAAAAGGAGGAAATCATTTGAAGCATCTGTGCAAACCCCTGCTTATCGCATGTCTTTTAGTGGCGCTGTGCGGTCTGCTTTGCCTTTCGGCTTCCGCAGAGTATTTCGAAGTGGATTATTACGACGAAATAGCTCCCGGTGTTCGCTGCGGGGCAAACCTTGAATGCAGCACCCGCGAAGACACGGTTGCTGTGACCATTTACAGCGTAAGCGCCACCGCGACCGACATCGTTATCCCGTCCACGCTTAGCTATAACGGGAACAATTACAAAGTTTCCGAACTGAGGCTGCCTATTATGATGTTCTTTCCGGCTTCAACGGAACTTTCTCTGTGCCGGAAGAATTACGGACAATTCATGGAAATCTGTTCAATTACGCCCAGACTTCTTCAGAAAACCGTAACATAGGCTTCAGCGGAGAAAACTACGTAGTAAACAATACCACTATATCCGTTCCCGATACGCAAGCGGTGCTCGCGGCTATTCCGGGCTTTATTAAGAACAACTACGTTAACGGCGCTTACTACGCAGGCAAGTGCCTTGTTCGCGTTGACCCGAATTATGAAGGCGACTTTACCGTAAAGGAAGGCACCGTGTGCGTCCTCGCTTCCGCGTTTGAAGGCTGCGACAAGCTCGGCGCGGTTACGCTGCCGGACAGCATAGAGTTCATAGGGGTTCGTGCCTTCGCCAACAGCTCCGTTACCTCGGTAAATCTGCCTGTTGGGCTTATCGGGCATAGTGACGAGATATTTGACTATACTTTCTATAACTGCAAAAAGCTCCGTTCCGTAGCATTCGGAGAGGGAGTTACGCTCAAAAGAGTTGCTCCCTACGCTTTTATGGACTGCTCCGCCCTTAAAGGCTTCGATTTACCTAAGGTCGGTTATCTGGATTATTTCTCTTTCGCCGGAGCGTTTGATCCTGCGGCAAATGTCGAGATTTCCATGCGTCCCGACCAGTTGGGCTGCGGAATGGTTTTCCCTCGCTCCGGAATAAAGAAAGTCACTTTCCTTGATAATCTTGCGGAACACGTAAACACAAGCATTCCTTATTGCAACTTCTATAATTGCCCCGAGCTCGATACCATTATCCTGAGCACATCTGTAGAAACCCTGAATGCTTTCTGCTTTGAAGACTGCGAAAAGCTTACCTCGGATATCCTCGCTCAGGAAAACTGTGCGGTGACATATTTGGGCTATCGCTGCCTCGCGGGAACCCGCATGACGGAGGTAACCATTCCGGCTTCGGTGGAGTCAAGCGACGCCGCTGTATTCGCGGATAATCCGGAGCTTACAACGCTTAACTGGTACACGACCGCGCATCTCAATAGCAATCTGTTTGTAGTATTGAACGACTGCTCGGACGGCAGCTCCAATTATTATGATTCTTCCTGCGTTGCCTCAAGCCTTAGCCCCACCTACGCTAAGCAGCCGGAGAAGAACGGACACACCTTCATTACCACGCTTAACATGTATGCTCCGCTTAGCGGCACATGGGCAGGCGCCTATTTCCGTCAGCCTTATTTGGAGACGGTCAACATCCACAATTCCGCGGACACCACGGTAGACATTACCTATTTAATGTTCCAGTTCTGCCCTGCTCTTTCCGAGGTGAACTTTGATCATCCGGAAAAGATAGGCAGGATTGAATCCTATGCCTTTTCTTTCTGTCCCTCGCTTCACAGCTTCCCGTTTGAGGAAATGACAGGGCTGACATACATTGGCGCTGACGCATTTATGCTTGACAGCATGTCCAACCTCAACGACAAGGGCTACAGCAACTCAGAGGTTGAAGGCTGGGCTGAGGACGATCCCAGAAGAAATTACGGTCTGACCGGCGAACTGGACTTTACCGCCTGCACATCTTTGAGCTGCATCTCATCAGGCGCTTTCCAGATGCAGTATCATATCACTTCCGTTAAGCTCAACGATAAGACGAATATATCATCTGAGGGCGGCGTGTTCTGCGGCTGTTCCTCACTCAAGACGCTTGAGGCTGATTGTCCGGTTAATTATCTGGGCGGCGGAAGCTTGGGACAGAATTTTACAGTTAAGCTCAGCAGAGATGACTATGCGGACAGCTTCGGCAATTCCCTGATGAGTGATTATCCGCCGTATAACGATGTTATTGAGACCTTAACGCTGAATCATACAGGCTCATTCCCCACCAATTCAGGTTTCTTTACGCGCATGGTTGGTCTCAAAAACGTTACTCTGAAGGGAGCTCCTACCGTTCCGGGAAACACCTTCACTCAGTGCATATCCCTGGAGACGGTTAATCTTCCCGACACAACAACACTCGGCGGAGATAGCTATCCCGTTTTCTGCTGGTGCGGCGATTTTGAATTGAACGCTCCGAATGTAACCACGGTACAACAGTATGCTCTGCGCTGCAATGGCCTGAAGAGCATATCTCTGCCTTCGGCAACCACCTTCAATGATTCCGACCAGCCCTTCTGCAGGGATACCGAGCTTGAAAGCATAAGTCTCCCTTCGCTCACTACAGTCGGACAATATTTCTTCTCCGATTTCTCTGAGTACGGCAACGCTAATCTTCCCAAGCTGCGCAAAGTCGAGCTTCCTAATGTTGTCACGGTAAGCAACGAAGCATTTTTCGAAACAGCTTTGGAGGAAATAGTCCTTCCCAAGGCAACGAGTATTGGCGCCTATGCCTTCTTCAGAAGCCCGAACCTTAAAACCGTTTCCGCGCCGAAAGCGACCACACTCGAAACAGGCGCTTATGGTAACGGAATGGCATTTGCCTACTGCCCTGCTCTTGAGGAAGTGTCTCTTCCCTCATTGCAGACCGTTGAGAAATACAGTTTCTTCCAGTCCAAACTCAGAACCATATCTCTGCCGGGCTTAACCACAATTGTCGATGAGGCATTCTTCGAATCCGGATTTGAGGAGATAGATCTTCCCGAGGTAACAAATGTCGGCAGCTATGCGTTCTTCAAAAGCCAGAACCTTAAGACCGTTTCCATGCCTAAGGTTGTCAGCTTCAAAGATGGCATGACCTTTGGTAATTGCACCGCGCTTGAAAATGTTGAGCTTGGAAACAGCTTTACAAGTCTGCCGAGCTTTGCATTCGCAAGCACCGGGCTTAAATCCTTCACTCTCCCTGCCGGCAACAATGCGGTATACGGAAGAAATCTCTTCAATGGCTGCAGCAGTCTTGAAAGCCTAACTGTTGCCGAGGGCGTAAAGGAACTCGGCTGGTTCATGTGCGCAGGCTGCGAATCTCTTTCGCAGGTATCGCTGCCCTCAACGCTTGAAACGATAAGCTGGGGCGCCTTCAAGGATTGCCCGAAGCTCACCGGCATAAAGATTCCCGCATCCGTAACACTTATCGATGACGATGCCTTTGCAATGTCTGAGGATGAAGTCTTCTATTCGCCGAAAACCAGAGAAGGCACTCTGAGCATAGTTCTTTACGGTGCTCCGACAATTAAGAATTATACCGCTCTGGAGGAACTCAGCGAAAGAGACGCATATCTTGAAAAAGGCAGCTACAGTGTAGATGTATATAATGCCATCGTAGCGCTTCTTCCCATCCCCGACGGCAGCGTAATTCTCTGTGAAAGCGAGAGCGATGCTTATAACGCTGCTGCGGCTTATAAGGAAAGCTCCGCTCCCTCTCTTACGATTAAAGAACCTTCTTACGCCACTGTAAAGGCGGATGACGCCAGCATTTACTTAGGATACGATGATCCTGAATTTACCGCAACCGTCACCGGCCTTGCCGAGGGTGACAGCCTTGTTTACACTCTCTCCCGCGAGCCGGGTAATGAAGTCGGCAGCTATACCATCTCTCCGAACGGCTGCGATGTACAGGGTGATTACATAGTTTCCTATGAGACCGGTACTCTCGTTGTAAGAGCAAGGCCCAGACCGTCCGGAGACAGCTCATCCGGCAGCTCTTCTTCGGATAAGGATTCCGGCGGAAGCAAGACCGATACAACGACCAACAACGACGGTTCCAAGACCGAGGTCAAGGAAAACGCCGACGGCAGCAAGGTTGAAACCACCACCAGGACCGACGGCAGCAAGACCGAGACCACCACATCCAAGGATGGCAGCGCCGTTACGGAAAACACTGCCTCCGACGGCTCCATCGGCACCGTCAAGGCCGACGCGCAGGGCAACACCGTTTCCGCTGAGGCGAAGGTAAGCGAAAAGGCTGTTGAAGAAGCAGTTAAGGCCGGCGAGAGCGTAAAGGTACAGGTCGAGGTCAAGGCGGCGACGAGCGCCGTGAACGCCGCGCCCATAAGCGTAAATATGCCCAAGACCGACAGGCCCATCAAGGTCGAGATACCCGTCGAAAACGTTACGGCGGGCACCGTCGCCGTTATAGTCCACGAGGACGGCACAGAGGAAATTGTCAAGACTTCCACGACGAGCGAAAACGGCGTCGAGCTCGCCCTTTCCGGCAGCGCGACTGTGAAAATAGTAGACAACACCAAGACCTTTGACGACGTTAAGAGCAACGACTGGTTTGCAGACAATGTCGCCTGGGCCGCAAGCCACGAAATTATGAACGGCGTGGGCGACGGCAAATTCAACGCGAACGCCGATACCTCCCGCGGCATGATAGCTCAGCTTCTCTTCAACCTTGACGGCGCGGAGGCATCCGGCGACACGGCAGCGTTCAGCGACGTCAGCGCGAGCGACTGGTTCGCAGGCAGCGTCACCTGGATGGTTGACAGCGGCATCGCAAAAGGCCAAGGCGAAAGCTTTGGCGCGAACGACCCCGTTTCCCGTGAGCAGCTTGCCGTAATGCTCTACAATTACGCGCAGTATAAGGGCTACGATGTGAGCACGACCGGCGACGTCAGCGCGTTCAATGACGCGGACAGCGTTTCCGATTACGCCAAGGAAGCGCTTGCATGGGCTGTCGGCGTCGGACTCATAAACGGCACGACAGACGCCGAAGGCAACATAGTCCTCGACTCGCATGGCAGCGCAACGCGCGCCCAGGTAGCGGCAATTACGCAGCGCTTCTGCGAGAAGGTCGCGAAATAAAAACGAGCAGCATATAATGCTGAAAAGGACGCGCCGCAAATAAGCGCGCAACGCAAAAGCACCAGACAGGTCCCAAAAGGCCTGGCTGGTGCTTCTGTTTTTGTTGGGTCAAAGCCGCTCTTTCCCGTTTTTCGGGGAGATACGCACCGACGCGACCGCATTATGGGAAGGCTGAAATTGCACGGGATGAAAAATAATGAACTCGAGAACATATTAAGATAGAATAATCGCGAAGAGCTTATTATATGCGCGTCTTCCCGCTTGTGCAGCGAGGCGCTAATACAAATTTCAGGCCGTGCCATTGGAGACGGCGCATGGCCACATACTCATTACCAAGTTATTCTTTCACGTAAGACAGTATACCCCGCAAAAAAGATTGGAGGAAAACGCAATGGCAGATTATCTCGGCAAAGATATATTCAAACTCGGCTTTGGCCTGATGCGCCTGCCGAAGAACCCGGACGGCAGCATCGACATTCCGCAGGTGTCGCAGATGGCGGATATGTTTCTGGCTGCCGGCGGCACATACTTCGACACCGCATACGTCTACGACAACGGCGCGTCGGAGGATGCCTTTCGCAAGGCCGTGGCGGAGCGGCATCCGAGGGAAAGCTACACTCTCGCCACAAAGCTCTGCGCGTGGCTGCCGCAATGCCCCGACGAAGAAAGCGCCAAGCAGCAGTTCTACACCAGCCTTGAACGCACCGGCGCGGGGTATTTCGACTTTTATCTGCTCCACGCCCTGCAGCGAAGCAACTATAGAAAGTTCGATGAGTACCATATATGGGATTTTGTACGCGGTCTGAAGGAACAGGGCCTCGTAAAGCACTGGGGCTTTTCCTTCCATGCCGATCCCGAGCTGCTGGAGGAACTGCTGAACGCGCACCCGGAGGTGGATTTCGTACAGCTCCAGATCAACTATGCCGACTGGGAGAACCCCGGTGTGGCAGGGCGGAAAAACTGGGAAATCTGCAAGGCTCACGGCAAGCCGGTCACAGTGATGGAGCCGGTCAAGGGCGGCGTGCTGGCGGACCCAATCGACTCGGTGAAGGCGGTATTTGACCGAAGCGGAAGCAAAGCCTCGTATGCAAGCTGGGCGATCCGCTATGCAGCAAGCAAGGAAAATATCATTACCGTGCTCTCCGGCATGAGCGATCTGGCGCAGATGGAGGACAATCTCGGCTATATGAGGGACTTCCGGCCCCTGACGCCGGAGGAAGAGGCCGTCATTGCCGAGGCACAGGAGGCACTGAACGAGGATAAATCCATTCCCTGTACCGCCTGCCACTATTGCACGGGCGGCTGCCCAATGGAGATCCCGATCCCGGAGATATTCACGGTGCAGAACCGCAAAAAAGGCAGCCCGCATTTTCGAACCGTCCGGGAATACAACATCGTCACACAGGGGAGGGGCAAGGCCAGAGACTGCATCCGATGCGGTCAGTGTGAAGCTACCTGCCCTCAGCAGCTCCACATCATCTCTCTGTTGGACCTGTGCCGTGAGCTGGAAGAATAGCTCCGGAAAAGCTATATCCGGGCTTTCTATAACGGGCCCTCCATGGGAAAGGACGATTTTGAAAGCGAGCTCTTTGTTTAATAGCCTAATACTGTGAAGCACGGCACTTGCCGAGCTTCACAGTATTAGGCAGAGCAGTACGCAAGCTCCAACGCAGCTATTACGACGCAAAACTTAGCGCGAGGAAAGGCAATAGCCGCGCAGAGGCAAACGGAGCGTAACGCCAACTATAGCCCGACGCATATCAAGGTCGATAATCCGGGGAATGGCGGAAAACATGGGATTATTCAAACAAATTTGAAGTCGAATTAGAAAACTTTTTTGAACAGTTTAATGAGAGTTGGATTATAGCAACAAAACACTTTTAGGAGGTAGACATGGATAAATATAAAGAATTGAAGAAAAAATTGCTGAAATTATCCAAACAAATTGAAAAAACAAAAGTCTCAAATGATGCTTCTAAAGAATGTTTAAAGCGATGCAAAGAATATGTTGATGAACTAATTATAAAGGCGGATGAAAAAAGCATAAAAAGTTCAAATGGAG
>JAEEUX010000071.1 GCA_016290695.1 Oscillospiraceae bacterium | reverse complement strand
TACGAGCTGCTGGGGACATATCTGCCCACCCAGGTGCTGCAAAAGCTCGCCGTTTATTCCGGCGAGACGATGAACCGCTTCACCGTGGGCGACGCGAACGCTTCGCTCAACATAAAATCCAGCCTGCTCACGGACGTTCTGAACAACGTAAGGAATTACGTTCAGCCGAACCATCGCTGGTGCGTCCTCGTAAAGAACATTTTGAAAATTTTTGAGCTCACGCGCGGCTCGCTCTGCGGGGTTGACCTTTCGGGTCTCGACCTCACGGAGTGCGACCTTTCGAGCTCTGCGCTCTCCTCCATGGGCCTCAGCGCCCGCTTTGAAAAGAGTCTCATACGCTTCGATTCCTTCATAAAATACGAAATTCCCGGTCTTGCCCGCAACGCCGAGCCCCGATTTGCCATAGACGTAAAAAACGGGCGCTGTCTCGCCGCCTGCGGCGGATCCATAATGGAAATAAACCCCGCCGACCCTCTCTCCTCAAAGGTTTTGGGGGACGTTTCAACTCATATGCCCGCGCGCTGGCAGATATGCAAGATCAGGATCGCCGAACCGGATAATTATATCAAAATAACCGCCACGAACGACCTCGCGGCTTTCGATGCGCAAAATTCCATCTCCCCGCGTTACGACGGAAACTTCTCCGTCCGCGAATGGCTTTTCGACGGGAAGCTCCTTATCCCCTGCCATTCCGCCCGCGAGCAGGGAACGGGTGCCGTCCTGCGTGAAAGGGGCGACATCGTCACCGCTTCGCTTGAAGACCGTGAGCTTGCGCGTTTCCGCGAGAAGCACTGCTTCGAGCTGGAAACCGGGAACCCGCTTCGCGACGAGCTCAGCTCCTGCGACAGGGAATTTTCCGGCGATTTGAAATACCGCTTCGCGAACGAAAAAATCAGCGACCGCGAAACGCGCCAGCCCCTTGCGTATATTCACAGCTCGGCTCGCAGCGTCATCCGCGCGAAAAACCAGCTCTGCGTCCTCAACGATACGGCGCGCGGCTGCAACTTCGACGACCTTCACCCCGACAGCATTATAACGCCGGAGCAGCTAAATGCGCTCAGCGGGAAAAAATAAAAAAAGCTTCATATCGTATACCGAGGCAGTTGTATTCAGCCGCCTCGGTTTTTTTGTGCCGTTTGTGGGTGGGGCGCGAAACGCGAGACCGAGAGGTAAATCGTACCGCCTGCGGCACACGCCACGATTCGTGAGCCGACAAACGGCGGGCGCGCAAAAACCGGGCTGCAGCAAAACGCCGCAGCCCGGTCCGGCATATTCACATTTTGAAAAGCTCCGCGAACGCGCTCAGTCCACGAACTTCGCGTAGCCTGCAATCATGATGGGGTCGAAGCCCGTACCCATAACGCAGCCGACAGTCATGCAGCGCTCGTAATCCTGAAGCATGAACACCTTATTGGTGAAAAACGGCGCGCAGACGTTCTTGAGTTCAAAGCTTCTTTCGGCGACGAAATAGAACGAATCTCTGAACTTCACCGCCTTATACGGAACCTCGGTGAACTTCTCGTCGAGGGGCGACCATGAGGCGCGGAGCTTGTCGGCGGCGATGAAATCCTGCGTGATATAACGGCCGCAGCCAAGGATCCAGCGGACCTTGGTCTCCACCATGTCGTCCGTCGTAAACTTCGGGGCGCTTGCGCCGGAGCCCGCGATAACGCCGGGAAGAACCTCGTCGCCGACGACGAGTGCGGCCTGCCCGGCCTCAAGGTCGAGCACGGCGACGGCCTCGATGCCGAAGCGGACGAAATACAGCTCCTTATTGAGCTTTTCTATCTCATAATCGCACTTTACGCCGTTAAATTTGGCAAAATGCTTGCACTCGAAAGAGATTGCGTAATCCTTGCCGCCGGCGGTAACGGTGAAGTCCTTGCCCTCGAGCTCATAGCAGTGGGGGAAGCGGTACTGGCCGATGCCGAGCTGCTCGGCGGTATTCTGAAGGCCCTTGATATAAACGCCGCCCTCATCGTAGGTATAGTTTGAAATGTTACTCATGTTGGCTTACTCCTTTCTCACACCGTGTATGCGTTCTCTGCGTAGAGAACCTTGTCGGGAATCTTGACGGGGTTGCCGAAGGCGCCGAAGAGCGTGCGGCAGGGGCCGGTCTTGTCGCCGAAGGTCACGTTGCCGAAGGTGCGTCCGACATGGTACATACGCTCGTAATTCTGGAGGAAAATCATGTTGTTGGAGCGGAAGGGGCCCTTTCCGAGAAGGACGCGCTCCATGTATTCCTCGGTGAGGCAGTATACATAGAGGTTTTCCTTTATCTTGATATACTGGCTCACGTCGTCGTGGCAGGGCAGCATCTCGAAGGGGCCGCCGAGCTTCTGAACGGCGGCGCTGTCGTCCGGCCAGGTGAGGGTATAGAAGGCGGTGGAATAATAATTGTGGTGCGTCCACATATCTATGTTCCAGTGCCACTCCGCGCGGGTACCGACCATCTGGGTGGTGAAGCTGTGGCGCTTGTAGGGAAGCTCCTTGCCCTCGACCTTTATCGCGCCGAAATCGTATTCGGACTTGATAAGGAACGGGATGCGGGGGTTATAGCCGTCGTAGCAGACGGCCTTGGTGACAAGGCGCTGCTCAAGGTCGATGATGAAAAGATGGTTCGTATAATGGTCCGTGCCCTGAGTCTCGACGATATCGTAATCGAGGAGGTAGGTCGTATCGTCGCCCTTGAGGCATTCGTACTTGGCCTCGGTGGGCTTATCGCCGACCTTGTTCCATGTGAGCGTGTCCTTGCCGGTGATATGAAGCTCGAAATCATATCCGCCGTCAAAAACAAAGTAAAAATCCTTGCCCTCCAGCTCGGTGCAATGCGGCTGGGTGAACTGATCGATGGCGTAATCACGCCGCGGGTAATTCTTCAGATTCAAAACCGTTCATCTCCCTTAAAATTTTAATTAATTAACATTGTTTATACTGAGAGCCCGGCGAAGCGGGTCTCGTGTGAGGTGTTGCAATTCTTTAAACGCTTATTCGCCGCGCAATATAGTTAAATATTCGTTTTTGACGGGGCTTCGCCTCGGCAAAAACACCGACCTCTCGCGCCGACCAAGGAGGCGGGAGCGGAACGCGGAGCCGACGCGATGAGCGCGAGTATTCAAACGGGACTCGCAAGGCGAGTCTCGTTTGATGTTGTCTTACCAGTCCTTGCCCTGCTCGAGGCCCCAGATTTTAAAGAGGGTATTATAGAAGGGCGGGCGCGGGAAATCGAGGCTTATCTCAAAGAGCTGGTCGCCGAAGGGCATGAACTTATCCGTCGCCTCGATGGAATCCATGAACTCCTTCATCCTGCCGCCGGGTACGGTGAGGATAACTTCGTCGTCTCTGGCTCTTGCGCGCTCGCGGTCGCCGGGGTCGGGGAAGGTTATGCGGTATTCGTTCTTCTGGAAGGACGGGACCGTGCAGTAAATGCAGGAATCTATGCCGTCAAAGACGCTCGTGACGTAGTTTGCCGTCGCGCCCTTTATGCAGCGAACCATGTGGTTGATTTTAGCAACCTCGGCGTAGATGAGCACGACGTCCGGCTCGAAGCTTGCGCGGGCGAGCGGCGCGACGACGACGTAATCATACTTGCCGAGCGGCAGGCGCGGGAAATTCTCGAAAAACTTCGCCGCCTTGTCCTTATCGGGGATGCCGATAAACTTGCACACCTCGTCAAACTGGGGCTGGCCGGGCACGCACTCGACGTTGCCGAAGCCTATAAGCGGGTTCCAGCACCAGTGATCCTCTTTTCCGAGGGCTATGGTCATGCCCTTCATCCTCGCGTAAGAAAAAGCCTGGCAAAGAGCCATGTGCTTGCCCATGGTTTTTACGGGGAAAATGGCGTCCTGGGGAACGTCCTCCAGCTTCTCGCACCATTTCAGGGCGATGGGGAGGCTGCGAAGCTTGAACATGGTCTCAAGCTCCTTGCCGTACTCGTTAAACTTCTTCAAATCCATCTTCTTCTGCTCCTTATACGTTCATTTTATATGCGCGCATACCGCCGCTCATGTTCTTCACCTTGTAGCCGTGCGCCTTGAGGAAAAGGCAGGAATTGTACGCGCGGTAGCCGACGCCGCAGTATACGACGTAGTTTTTGGATTTATCGAGCTCGCCGAAGCGCTCGCGCAGCTCGTCTATCGGGATAAGGACAGCGCCCTCGATGTGCCCCATGTCATACTCCTCCTGCGAACGAACGTCGAGGATGACGTCGCCCGCAGCCTTGCAGGCGGGAATATCGGAGGGCAGGACGTAATCGAGCTCGCCGCGAACCATGTTCGCCGCTATCATGCCGCCGAGGATGACGGGGTCCTTCGCGGAGGAATAGGGCGGCGCATAGGCAAGGTCGAGGTTTTCAAGGTCAAAGACCGTGAGGCCGGAATAGATAGCCGTTGCGAGGACATCAATGCGCTTGTCAACGCCCTTGCGCCCGATGGCCTGCGCCCCGAGGAGCCTGCCCGTCTGCTTCTCGACGGTGAGCTTTATAACCATTGGCATCGCGTCGGGGTAATAGGTGGCGTTGCTGAAGCCGGGAACGTAGACCATCTCGAAATCGCGTCCGAGCGCCGCAGCCTCGCGCGCGTTGAGACCCGTCCTCGCGGCGGTGAGCGCGCCGACCTTGATTATCGCCGTGCCAAGAACGCCCTTGAAAAGGAGCTTGCCGCCCGCGGCGTTAGCTCCGGCGGCGCGACCCTGCTTATTGGCGCTTCCGGCCAGCGGAATGCGTACCTTTTTGCCCGAAACGAGGTTCACGGACTCCACCATGTCGCCCGCCGCGTAAATATCGGGGTCGCTCGTGCGCATGGTCGCGTCCGTCCAGACGCCGCCCGTCTCGCCTATTCTGAGCCCCGCCTTCTGCGCGAGCTCTATGCTCGAACGAACGCCCGCCGCCATGATTACCATGTCGCAGGCGATATGCTCGCCGCCCTCAAGCGTTACGCCGTCAGCCTTGCCGCCGCCCGTTATTTCGGCGACGGAGGCTCCGGTAATTACCTTTATGCCCATCTCGGCAAAGTGGCCTATAAGAACGTCGGAAAACTCCGGGTCCATATTGCCCATTATCTGCGGCAGGCGCTCGATAACCGTGACCTCCACGCCCTTTTCGCGCAGATTTTCCGCCGCTTCAAGCCCGATGAAGCCGCCGCCGACGACTACGGCGCTCTTAGTGCCCGCCTCGAGGCGGGAAACTATCCTGTCCGCGTCCGGCACGGTGAAGACGTTATAAACGCCCTCGGAGTCTATGCCCTTGATGTTCGGGACGATGGGGCGCCCGCCCGTGGCGAGGATGAGCTTGTCGTAAGCTTCCTTCTTCTCGCCCTCGGGCGTCTTTACCGTAATGGTCTTTGCCGCGGCGTCCACGTCCGTGACCTCGCAGTTTATGCGAACGTCGATATTGAAGCGGTCTTTGAACATCTCCGGCGTTACGAGCAGAAGCTCGTCCCTGTCCTCGATAACGCCGCCGATATAGTACGGCAGGCCGCAGTTAGCGAAGGAAACGTAAGAGCCCTTTTCAAAAAGGATTATCTCGGCCTCCTCGCTTGTGCGCCTTGCCTTCGTGGCGGCGGAAGCACCGGCGGCGACGCCGCCGACAACTAAAATTCTCATTCGTTATAACCTCCCCTGCGCTCAGTCTTCAAGCAGCATTTCCGCGATAACGCGGGTAGCCTTGCCGACGACGTCGGCGCATTTTTCGGCGTGGTCGGTGATTTTCCAGTATTCCTCGCAGTCCTCGGGCTTCGTGAATATGTAGGAGCGCCCGAAGACCTTCTTCTGGAATTCGGGGCACATGGTCGTGCCCATGGCCTTGAGGTATCTGTCGCGAAACTCCATGAACTTCGCCGCGCCGACGTCCTGAAGGTCGGGGTTTTTGAGCTCCTCGGCAAGAGGAACATTGTATTTGAGACCGATGGCGAGCAGTCCGCAGGTATAGGTTCCGCAGCTTCCGCTGCTCGCTCCCGCTCCGCCGCAAAGGGACATGGAGGCTCTGATAAGCTCGTCGGGGATAAAGTCAAAATAAGCTTTAAGCCCTATGAGCGTGCTTCTGGAGCATACGTCGTCACGGATCTGGGCTTCGCGCGCTGTTTTTTCGCAAAGGTCAAGAATTTCTTCCTTAGTCACTTTAAAGTACCTCCAAAAAATATTATAGGCAGCCGAACAAGACGGCCTTTTTTGTAAAACATAAGATTGCTTCCTGCGCGGGGCTTATGAGGCCCGCTCTTTATATTGTACTACTAAATAGTAGGTAAATCAACAGCAAACTGGACATATACACAGTACGAAAAGCTTAAAGAGGCAGTTTTTTATCTAATAAAGACATAAAAAATACAGATAATACGAAAAACTCTTCACATTTCGCCCGTTATATTATAGAATTAATGTAATATGGCGCGGTGGCACCCACCTGTGGGCCGGGGGGGCTTGCCCCCGGCATTCCTGCGGTCTGCCCATCAACCATATCACACATCCGCAAAATCCCGCTGCCTGCATGCGGGTCGTCGTGGGCGCCGACCCCTACAAACAAACCTGTTTTGCGGCGCAGCAATGTGGGCCGGGGGCTTGCCCCCGGCATGGCAGTTGCCGTTTTAATAAATCTCATATGGTTGATATTTGTAAAATTCCCGCCGCATCGTAGGGCGCGACGACCCCGGTGCGCCGCGATTATCGGCGCAGCAATATACTTTTTCCGCCCTAACACTCCCAACTCCCAAAAACTAAGTTCACGAGGTTATTTCATGGATACTGGTATAGGCTTCAACGAAAAATACGAAACCATCAACCGCGCGCCGGAAAAGGCGGTGCTAGTCGGGCTTTCGTCGGACGTTCTCGGCCCCGGCGAAAGCGCGACGGAGCTAAGCATGGCGGAGCTTGAAGCGCTGCTCGAAACGGCGGGCGGCGTCTCCTGCGGCGTCGTCATGCAAAACCGCGCCGCACCCGACCCGCGCAGCTTCATAGGCGCGGGCAAGGTTACGGAGGTCAAGGAGCTTTTAAGCGCGCAGGGCGCGGAAATGGTCGTCTTCGATAACGACCTCTCGCCCTCGCAGATGCGCGTTTTGTCCGAAGAGCTCGGCGTGAAGGTGCTCGACAGGAGCGGCCTCATTCTCGATATATTCGCCGGGCGCGCAAAGACGCGCGAGGGCCGGCTTCAGGTGGAGCTTGCCCAGTATAAATACCTTCTGCCCCGCCTCGTCGGTATGTGGACGCACCTTGTCCGCCAGACGGCCTCTGGCGGCAGCAGGATAGGCACGCGCGGCCCCGGCGAGACCCAGCTTGAAAGCGACCGCCGCCACATCCACCGCAAGATAGACGCGCTTGAGGCCGAGCTTGAAGAGGTTCGCCGCGTGCGCGGGACGCAGCGGCGTCTGAGGGAGAAAAACTCCGTTTTCACCGTCGCGCTCGTCGGCTACACGAACGCCGGGAAGTCCACGCTCCTAAACGCGCTGACCGACTCTGACATACAGACGGGCGACCGCCTTTTCGATACGCTCGACACGACGACGCGCCGCCTGCGCCTTGACGAAACTCTGGAGGTTCTGCTGTCCGACACCGTCGGCTTCATAAGCAAGCTCCCGCACCAGCTCGTCGAGGCCTTCAAGGCCACTCTGGAGGAGCTGAGCTACGCCGACCTCCTTCTCCACGTTATCGACGCCTCAAACCCCAATTACCGCGAGCAGGCCGAGGTGGTAAACGCGCTCATAACCGAGCTCGGCGCGGAGAAAACGCCGCGCATCGAGGTTTACAATAAATGCGACAAAGCCGGCGCCGACGAGCTTTTCACAGACTCGGACGCCGTGAAGGTCTCGGCTAAAACAGGCGAAGGCTTAGACGAGCTGAAGGCGCGCATCTTCGGCGTTTTAAGCGCCGGAACCAAGACGCTCGAGCTGCTCATCCCCTACGATAAGGGCGGCGTACTCGACCTCATCCACAAAAACTGCCGCATCCTCGAAACGAACTACGCCGAGGACGGCATTTCCTTAAAGCTCGTCTGCCCCGCGCGAATATATTCTTCCGTCAAGGATTTTGTAAAATGAGCTCTTATCTTATACCCTCCCGTTTCGGGGAGGCGGAATTTACCGAAAAGCACAGCCGCTTCATAGGCAGGGTATGGCCCGTGGAGACGGAGGAGGAAGCCGTGGCGCGCATTAAGGAAATGCGCGAGAAGCACTGGGACGCCACGCACAACGTCTACGCCTACATCATCCGCGAGGGCGGCATAATGCGCTATTCTGACGACGGGGAGCCCGGCGGCAGCTCGGGCATGCCGACGCTCACGGTTTTCCGCGCGGGCGAAATTTTCAACGTCTGCTGCGTCGTAACGCGCTATTTCGGCGGCATCCTGCTCGGCACGGGCGGGCTCGTCCGCGCCTATTCGCAGGCGGCGAAGCTTGCGCTCGAGGCGGCGGGCATCAGCCGCATGGCGCTCTGGGAAAACGTCGCCCTCGCCTGCCCCTACAGTCTTTACGAAAGGCTGCGGCGCGAGCTTGAGGGCGCAGGCGCGGTGATTAAAAGCGCGGACTTCGGTTCCGACGTTACCATCGAGGCGCTTTTGCCGGACGGGAGCTTAGACGGCGTTAACGCGCGTATCGCGGAAATAAGCGCCGGAGAAACGGAACTATTAAGTCTCGGCAAGGAATACCGGGCTGTTGAAATATAACTGATGAAGGAGTTTGCAACACATGAGCTTTGACCTTGATAAATACTACGAACGCATCGGCTGGCGTCCCTCGGGAGGCGAAACCCAGGCGGAAATTCTGGAAAACATTCAGTATAAGCACATCACCTCCATCCCCTTTGAAGACCTCGACGCATACCTTGACGTGGAAATCTCTCTCGCGCCGGAGGATGTTTTCGATAAGCTCGTGGCGCGCCGCAGGGGCGGCTACTGCTTCGAGCAGAACGCTCTGCTTTGCAGCGCCCTCAACGCCGCCGGGATAAAGACCTACGGCGTCCTCGCGCGCGTTTCGATGAACGGCCCCTTCGGCGCCTTCACGCACAGGATGAACATCGCCGAGGCGGACGGGCAGCGCTTCGTCGCGGACGTCGGCTTCGGGGGCGACTGCTTCACAAGGCCGCTGCGCCTCGTCACCGACATAGTTCAGAGCGACGGGCGCAATAATTACCGCATCGTGAAAAAGGAAAGCGCCGTGGAGTATTCCGTTCAGATAGAGAAGGACGGCGCGTTCACGGATATGCTCGGCTTTTACGATATCCCGGCGCTGGACGTCGATTTTGAACTCGGCAATTTCTACACGAACCACAGCCCGAAGTCCGGCTTCAAGATGATGGTCATGTGCGCCCTCCCCACGGATACGGGCAAAATAACCATCTACGACAAATACGCCACCGTCCTCGAAAACGGCAGGGAAACGCATTACGAGGTCGAGGGTGAGGAGCGCCGCAAATTCCTGCGCGAGCGCTTCGGCATAAATATGGACGGCGTGGAGCTGAAATGACGCGCGCCGAGGACAGGGAAAAATTCATGCGCGAGGCCATCCTTCTCGCGCGCGAGGCCGCGGAGCACGGGGAAATTCCCGTCGGCTGCGTGATAGTAAAGGACGGCGAAATAATCGCCCGCGCGAGGAACGCTCGCGAAGAGGGGCCGAACGCCGTAGCGCACGCGGAAACGCTCGCCATATCCGAGGCCTGCAAAAAGCTCGGGGACTGGCGGCTCGGCGGCTGCACGCTTTTCGTCACACTCGAGCCCTGCCCCATGTGCGCCGGGGCGATAATCAACGCCCGCGTGCCGGAGATAGTCTACGGCGCGAAGGAGGCTCAAAGCGGCTCCTGTGGCAGCGTCATCAATCTTTTCGAGGAAAATTACGGCCACAGGCCCCGCGTTTACGGCGGTGTCCTCGCCGAAGAATGTGCCGCTTTATTACAGAATTTTTTTGCGGGGCTTCGCCCCGCTTCAAACGAGACCCGCTTCGCTGGGCTCTCGTTTGAAGGCGAGAAGGGCCGAGCGCATACCGCCTTTAAGCGGCCATAATCGGCGCTTTTTGCCTCTCCTCGCTCGACGGGCGTTAGCCCGTCATCACTCGTCGAAGCAAAAATCTCTCGATTCTGTCTCGCTTAAAGGTGCTTGCAGTTTTGAAGGAGCTGATTTGTGCTCAGGCGAGGCAAAAGCCGCAGACAATGCTTGCGGCATTATCAAGGGTTTTAACGAAGGCTGAGGGCAAATCAGCCCTTCAAAACCGGCATGGGTTCGGCCCTTATCACCTT